>NZ_JBQQBQ010000069.1:0-45250 GCF_052245915.1 Nonomuraea sp. 10N515B | reverse complement strand
GGCGGCGCGAGCCGCCCGCCCGCCGGGTGACATGATCGGACAGCCGGGGGGCGTCCTTAGCTGTCCGATCGACCGTGGAGCTGCTGCCATGTCGGCCTACCTGCGCTTCCCCGCCGTCTTCCACGACGTCGTCGTCTTCGCCGCCGAAGACGACCTGTGGATGGTCTCCGCCCCGGGCGGGCGGGCCTTCCGGCTGACCGCCGGGCTCGCCGAGGCCGGTTATCCGCGGATCTCGCCGCGCGGCGACCAGCTGGCGTTCGTCGGCCGGGAGGAGAGCCCGGAAGGGGTGTACGTCATGCCGGCCGACGGCGGCGCGGCCCGCCGGGCGACCTTCCACGGCGCCCGCTGCACGGTGACCGGCTGGGACCCCGAGGGCCGCGTCCTGTACGCCAGCGACGCCGCCCAGCCGTTCGAAGGCCGTAAGTGGCTGCATCGGGTGGCGCCCGGCGGGGTGCCGGAGCGGCTGCCGTACGGCCCGGCGAACTCGATCGCGTACGGTCCCGACGGGATGATCGTGCTCGGCCGCAACACCGCCGACCCCGCCCGCTGGAAGCGCTACCGCGGCGGCACCGTCGGCGACCTGTGGATCGACCCGGACGGCGAGGGCGAGTTCCGGCGGCTGATCAGGCTGCCCGGCAACCTCGCCTCGCCCTGCTGGAGCGACGGCCGGGTGTGCTTCCTCTCCGACCACGAGGGCGTCGGCAACGTCTACTCCTGCGACCCCCGCGGCCAGGACCTGCGCAAGCACACCCACCACGACGACTACTACGCGCGCAACCTGTCGGGCGACGGGCACCGGCTGGTCTACCACGCGGGCGCGGAGCTGTACCTGCTGGACCCCGGCGAGCGGCCGCGCCGGCTCGACGTGCGGCTGGCCAGCTCCCGCACGCAGCGCAACCGCCGCTTCGTGGAGGCCGCCGACTACCTCGACAACGCCACGCTGAGTCCGGACGGCAGCGCGCTGGCGATCACGGCGCGCGGCAAGGCGTACGCGATGGCGAACTGGGAGGGCCCGGTCCACCAGCACGGCGCGGAGGACGGCGTCCGCTACCGGTGCCTGACCTGGCTCAACGACGGCACGCGGCTGATCGCGGCGGCCAGCGACGACAGCGACGAGGAGAAACTCGTGATCCTCGAGGGCGGCGAGGGCGGCCCCGGCACGGAGGTCGCCCGGCTGGGCCGGATCAACGCCCTCGTCCCCGACCCGGCGCACGACCGGATGGCGATCGTCAACCACCGTCTCGAGCTGCACCTGCTCGACCTGGTCACGGGCCGCTCCGACCTGGTCGAGGCCAACCCGCACGGCTCGCCCGAGGACCTGGCCTGGTCGCACGACGGCCGGTGGCTGGCCTACGCGGCCCCGCTCAACGCCCAGACCACCGCGATCAAGCTGCACCACCCGGAGACGGGGCTGACCGTGCAGGCCACCGAGCCGGTGCTCAAGGATTCACGGCCGGCGTTCGACCCGCAGGGCCGCTACCTGTACTTCATCGGCCAGCGGACCTTCTCCCCCGTCTACGACCAGCTCCAGTTCGACCTGGGTTTCCCGCTGGGCACCCGCCCGTACGCGGTGGCGCTGCGCGCGGACGCGCCGGACCCGTTCGTGCGCGAGCCGCGCCCGCTGGAGCAGAAGGAGGACGAGGACGACAGCGAGGAGCCGGGACCGCTGCATGTGGACGTCGACGGGCTGGCCCGCCGCGTCACGGCGTTCCCCCTGCCCGAAGGCCGCTATGAGCGGCTGGCCGGGCTCAAGGGCAAGGTGCTGATCCTCGCCAGCCACCCGGAGGGTGAGAACACGCTGCATCTGTACGACCTCGCCAAGGGCAAGAAGGAGACCTTCGCCGACGGCGTCACCGACTTCGAGCTGGGCCGCGACCACAAGACGCTGCTGTACCGGGCGGGCTCCAGGCTGCGGGTGGTCAAGGCCGGCGAGGCGCCGGAAGGGGACGACGAGCGCCCGGGGCGCGCGAGCGGCTGGGTCGACCTGTCGCGCGTCAAGGTGTCGGTGTGCCCGGAGACGGAGTGGCGGCAGATGTTCCGCGAGGCGTGGCGGCTGCAGCGGGAGAACTTCTGGAGCGAGGACATGGCGGGGGTGGACTGGCCGGCCGTGTACGACCGCTACCATCCGCTGGTGGACCGGGTCACGACCCGGGGCGAGTTCTCCGACCTGCTGTGGGAGCTCCACGGCGAGCTGGCCACCAGCCACGCCTACGAGAGCGGCGGCGAATACCGGCCCGGCCCCGAATACACCCAGGGCAAGCTCGGCGTCGACTGGGACTACCGCGACGGCGTCTACCACATCCGCGCCGTCGTCACCGGAGACCCGTGGGATCCGGCGGCCACCTCGCCGCTGCGCCGGCTCGGCGTGGACGTACGCCCGGGCGACGCGGTCCTGGCGATCAACGGCGCGCCCATCGGCGCGGCGGCCACGCCGAACGAGCGCCTGGTGAACCAGGCCGGTGAGGAGGTCGAGCTGACCCTGCGCCGCGAGCAGCGGGTCTTCACGGTCACCGTGCGGACGATCGCCGACGAGCAGCCGGCTCGCTATCGCGACTGGGTCAACCTCAATCGCGCCCGATGCCACCAGCGCTCCGCCGGCCGGGTCGGTTACCTGCACGTGCCCGACATGGGGACGGACGGGTTCGGCGAGTTCCACCGCGGGTTCCTGGCCGAGTACGACCGCCACGCGCTCATCGTGGACGTGCGGTTCAACGGCGGCGGGCACGTGTCGGCGCTGCTGCTGGAGAAGTTGTCGCGGCGCCGGCTCGGCTACGACTACCCGAGGTGGGGGGCGACGGAGCCGTACCCGCCGCAGTCACCGCGCGGTCCGCTGGTGGCCATCACCAACGAATGGGCGGGCTCCGACGGCGACATCTTCAGCCACACCTTCAAGGTGCTGAAGCTGGGCCCGCTGGTCGGCAAGCGCACATGGGGCGGGGTCATCGGGATCTGGCCGCGGCACCAGCTGGCCGACGGGACCGTGACGACGCAGCCGGAGTTCTCCTTCGCCTTCGACGACGTCGGCTGGCAGGTGGAGAACTACGGCACCGACCCGGACATCGAGGTCGACATCACCCCGCAGGACTACGCGCGGGGCGTGGACACGCAGCTGGAGCAGGCCATCGACATCGCGCTCGAGCTGCTGGCCGAGCGACCCCCGCACACTCCCGATCCCTCACATAGGCCGCGAATGCAACCTTAGGTGCGTAGCGGGCGTCTAACGATCAGAGGCGGGGAAAGCGCATAGGGGATGAACGGTGCACTCCGCCGACGCGAGACAATGGCCGGTGGCAAAGGGCACGACTTTGTCGCCGGCCACGTGTGTTGTTCACTTCTTGGTCCTAAAGGGGGACATGTCAGGTGCGCGCACTGGCACGCAAGGGAAAGTCGGCCGCGGTCCGGCTCTATCGGGGGTACAACCGGCGCAGGGCGCGCAACGCGCCGCCGCCCTCCACGCAGCGCATCCGCATCCTGCTGCTGCACGCCAACGGCATGGGCGGCACGATCAGGACCGTGTTCAACCTGGCGAGCTATCTGGCCAAAGAGCACGACGTGGAGATCGTGAGCATCCTGAAGGAGGCCGAGGAGCCGTTCTTCCCGATCGACCCGCGGGTCAGGTTCCACTTCCTCGACGACCGGCTCAATCCCAGCCCCGACCCGCTGCGCGCGGTGCTGTCGAAGCTGCCCAGCAGGCTGATCCCCAAGGAGGAGTCGGCCTTCCACCGCTTCAACCTGTGGACCGACCTCAAGCTGGCCCGCTACATCCGCTCCCTCGACAGCGGCGTGCTGTTGGCCACCCGGCCGGGGCTCAACCTGGCGATGGCCCAGTTGACGCCGCCCGGCGTCATCACGATCGGGCAGGAGCACGTGGCGCTGCGCACCCAGGCCGAGCCGATCCAGGAGCTCATCAAGTGGCGCTACCGCCGCCTCGACGCCCTGGTCACCCTCACCAAGGCCGACCTGCGCGACTACCGTGAGACGCTGCCGAAGAAGCCTCGCAAGCTGACACGCATCCCCAACGCCGTGCCGCCCATGTCGGGGGACGTGGCCAAGCTCGACGCCAAGGTCGCCATCGCGGTCGGCCGCCTGACCCGCATCAAGGGCTTCCACCGGCTCATCACCGCCTGGGAGAGCGTCGCCGCCGCCCACCCGGACTGGAAGCTGCGGATCTTCGGCGCCGGCCCGCAGGAGGACAACCTGCGCCAGCAGATCATCGACGCCGGACTCGAGGGCAAGGTCGAGCTGCCCGGCCCCACCTCCGACGTGGGCGCCGAGCTCGAGAAGGCCTCCATATACGTGCTCAGCTCCCGCCACGAGGGCTTCCCCATGACGATCCTCGAGGCCATGGCCAAGGGACTGGCGATCGTCAGTTTCAACAGCCCGCACGGCCCCAAGGAGATGATCACGCACGGGGTGGACGGGCTGCTGGTCAAGCCGCGTACCAACGCCAACCTGGCGGAGGCCATCAACCGGGTCATCGAGGACGAGCAACTGCGCAGGGACCTGGCCGCGCGGGCGCTGGAGACGGCGCACACCTACGACCCGGACGTGATCGGGCAGAAGTGGGACGCGCTGCTGGCCGAGCTCCTGGCCCGCCGGAACGGAACCTACGTCAGACCCCAGCCACCAGCCGAGCCCGAGCCCGGCACCATGCCCGAGTCCGACCTCACACTCCAGAGCCCGTCAACTCCACCGGCTCGGCAATGACGTCGACCAGCGCCCCGTTGCGATAGACGGTGATCGGCAGCGGCCGCCCGATCGCGTCGGCGAACATCAGCCGCTGCAGGCTCTGCGCATCGCCCACCGGGCTGCGGCCCGCGCTCAGCACCAGGTCGCCCGCCCGCAGCCCGGCCTGGTCGGCGGGCGAGCCCGGCACCACCTCGACCACGCGCAGCGCCCCGTCCTGCCCGGTACGCCGCCGCAGCTGCTCGGGCAGCGGCGCCGGCGACGTCACCAGCCCGAGGAACGCCCGCCTGACCCGGCCGTCCCTGATCAGCGCGGCGATGATGGAGCGGGTCGTGCTGTTCATCGGCACGGCCAGCCCCACGCCGATCCCCGCCACGGCCGTGTTGATCCCGACCACCCGTGCCCGCGAGTCGGCCAGCGCCCCGCCGGAGTTGCCCGGGTTGAGCGCCGCGTCGGTCTGAATCACGTCCTCGATCAGCCGCACGTTGGACCCGCTGCGTGCGGGCAACGACCGGCCCAGCCCCGACACCACCCCGGCCGTCACCGACCCGGCCAGCCCGAGCGGCGTGCCCACGGCCACCACCAGCTGCCCGACGACCAGCTCGTCGCTGTCACCGAGCACGGCGGGCGCGGGCGTGGCCGTCTGCGCCCTGATCACGGCCAGATCCGACAGCGGATCGCGACCCACGACCACGAAGTCACCCGAGGTGCCGTCGCCGAACGCGACCGTGCCGGCGCGGGAGGAACCGACGACGTGCGCATTGGTCAGCAGGAACCCGTCGGCGGTGAACACCACCGCGGACCCGCTGCCCCGGCCGGCCCGCACGCTGGCCACCTTCGGCAGCAACTCGGCCGCCACGGAAGAGACGACGCGCGAGTAGGCGTCGAGGGGATCCGCCATCACGTGCCCTCCTTTGCTTACAGGATTACACGTTAACTCCGCCTCCCGCCAGGCGGGCGGTCGTCACCGGCGCTGCGCGGAGACGTAAAGATCGGCGTACGAGTCGATCAGTCACACAACTCTCCCCGTGTCAAAACGGTGGAAGCCGGGAATTTCTCTAGACAACTGGCAAGCTCACGGAGGACCGGTTGAGCACGAAGGACGCCATCGCCCTTCTCGCGGGAGCCGTCATCGTCGTTTCCTTCGTCGGCACCGCCAAGACCCCGCCGGCCACCGCTGCCAGCCCGCTGGGCAACGTCAGCGGCACGCTGCCCGGCCTGGCCCCCATCGTCTCCGACGCCGACAAGGCCAAGGCGCGCGACCTCATCCAGCGGCTGCGCGTCAAGAGCTTAGGTCCCAACACCGGCTACGAACGCACCCGGTACGGGGAGAACTGGGCCGACACGGCGACCGGCGTGCCGTACGCGGGCAACGGGTGCCGCACCCGCGACGACCTGCTGGCCCGCGACGGCCGCGACGTGACGTACCGGGAGGGCTCGGCCTGCGAGGTCGTGTCGATGACCCTGGACGACCCCTACACGGGCAGGACCATCTCCTGGCACCAGGACAACGCCGACGAGGTGCAGGTCGACCACGTGGTGCCGCTGAACTACGGCTGGCGCATGGGCGCGCCGCGCTGGCCCATGTCCAAGCGGCTCGACTTCGCCCAGGACCCGCTCAACCTGCTGCCGGTCGACGGCGAGGCCAACGAGGAGAAGGACGCCTCCGGGCCGGCGAGCTGGCTGCCGCCGCAGCGGCGCATCCGCTGCGCGTACGTGACCCGCTTCGCGCAGGTCGCGTTCAAGTACAACGTGCCGGTCACCGCGGCCGACAAGAAGACGATGCTGGCGCAGTGCCGCTAACGCGGGTCGATCCAGTCGAAGCCGTTCGTGAACGTCAGCTCGGCCAATGCCCGCTGCCCGGCCGCGCTCGGGTGGAAGAAGTCCCACTTGCTGACGTGGTCGAGGGTGAAGGGAAAGGTGAACACGGCGCCGCCGTCGGTGTCGCAGCGGGGACCGTAGGCGGCGCAGGCCTGGGCGGCGGCCCGGTTGTAGGCGATCACCCGCTCGCGCACCCGGGTGCGGCGCTCGGTGTCGGCCCGCTTGGTGGAGGACGGGTTGGCCAGCATCGTGGGGCAGATGCGGCCCAGTGTCCAGAACGTCCTGGCCAGGGGGTTGCGCCGACCGGCCTGCCACAAGCGCCGCAGGTCGGGGATGCTGGCGATGAGCACCCGCGCGCTGGGCATGCCGGCCCGCAGCTCGGCCAGCGCCGCCTCCAGGCGCTGCCGGTAGGTCGCCACCGGAGTCATGGCCTGCTCGGTGCGCGCGCACGCATCCTGGGCGCCTATGAGAATCGTCACGTAGTCGGCCTTGGCCGCGACCGCCTTCTTCACCTGGCCGAGCAGGTCGGCGCTGGTGGAGCCGGGGACGGCGTAGTTGAGGTTGTGTTTGTGGAGCGTTCCAGACAACCTCGACAGGCGCAGGTAGTGGCTGGTGATCTCCCGGTGGTCACCTGCCGACCACGAGCGGGAGGTGCAGGAGACGTACCAGCCGCAGGCGTTGAATCCGCTGGAGACGGAGTCGCCGAGCGCGGCCATGATCTCGGGTACGGGCTCCGCGGCGGCCTGCGCCGGAGCTGCACCGGACAGGACGACGGCCGCGGCGAGAATGGGGCCCAGGCGAGCGATCATGGCCCCAAGGTAGAGAGCCGATCATGCGCGGACTATGACGTCGAGGCAAGGTCTGCCATTTCAGGACCGTCTTCATATGGCCGCTTGACAGCCCGAAGATGATCAGGCTGTGACCAATCTCGCATGGCGTCCGGTTTTTTCCGAGTTCGCTGGCCGTAACGTGCCATTCACGGGGGTCCGAGTCGAACATGTTCAGGTCGCGAATAGCATGTCTTGAGTGAGTGTCGCGCTCGGAACAATCCGCCCGCTGCCGGTTCGCACCACCCCCGTGGTCGACCCCGGCAATCTGTCGGCTGGGCTAGCCTCTCTGCCAAGCACGGCGCCGTACGCCTGGATCAGGAACGGCGAGGGACTCGTCGGCTGGGGCCAGGCCGCCAGGGTCGCCGTGCCGCCGGGGCCGGGCAGGTTCGCCTGGGCACGGCAGTGGCTGACCGGCGTGTTCGGCGACGCGTACGTCGACGACGCCGTCCGCATCCCCGGCTCGGGTCCCGTCGCCTTCGGCAGTTTCACCTTCGACGAGGACGCCGACGGCTCGGTCCTGGTCGTGCCGCAGGCGGTGCTCGCCCGCCGCGACGGCCACGCCTGGCTGACCACCATCGGGGAAGCGCCGCTGCAGACCTTCTCGCCCCTGCGCGACCCCGGCCGCATCAGCTACGGCGACGGGAGCCTCTCCGCCCCCGAGTGGGAGCATGTCGTGGCCCGCGCCGCCCAGCGCATCCGCGACGGCGAGCTGGAGAAGGTCGTGCTCGCCCGCGACCTCGTCGCCACCGCCGAACGCCCCATCGACGTGCGGCTGCTGCTCGCCCGGCTGGCCCGCCGCTACCCCGAGTGCTACACGTTCTCCGTCGCGGGCCTGGTCGGCGCCACCCCCGAGCTGCTGATCCGGCGCACCGGGCAGGAGATCGAGTCGCTCGTACTGGCCGGCACGACCCCGCGCGGCACCGGACCGGCCGACGACGTCGCCCGCGGGGCCGCGCTGCTCGCCTCTGCGAAGGACCGGCACGAGCACGAATGCGCGATCGCCTCCGTCCGCCAGACCCTCGCCCCGCTGTGCTCGTCGCTCACCACCCCGGACGAGCCCGAGCTGCTCATGCTGCCCAACGTCCAGCACCTGGCCAGCCACGTCAGCGGCCGGCTGGCCGACGGGGCGTCGGTGCTGGACGTGGTCGCCGCCATGCACCCCACCGCGGCCGTCGGCGGCACCCCGACCGACACCGCGATCAAGGTCATCCGCGAGCTGGAGGGCATGGACCGGGCCGGATACGCCGGGCCGGTCGGCTGGATCGACGCCCACGGCGACGGTGAGTGGGGCATCGCGCTGCGCTCGGGGCTCATCCAGGGCCGCCGCGCCCGCCTGTTCGCCGGCGGCGGCATCATGGGCGACTCCGACCCGGCCGCCGAACTGGCCGAGGCGCAGGCCAAGTTCCGCGTCATGCAGTACGCGCTGGAGGGCTGAGCCCGGCTCGGCTCCTCTCAAGGGCCGGGCGCGGCGTCGCTCAGGGCCGGGCCGGCGCCGCTCAGGTGGGGACGTGGACGTCTTCGCCCACGACCACGCGGGCCCGGCCGGCCGTCAGCGTGGCCACCCAGTCGGCGAACGTCGCCACCTCGTCCTCCCCCACCGCGACGGCGAACGTGACGTCGCTCGCGTACACCACGTCCTCGACCGCGTAACGTGAGGCCCGCAGATCGTTCTCCACCCGCCCGGCCTGGTCGTGCGCCACCGAGACGCGGATCCGCTTGGCCGGCACCATCCGCACGGGCTCGGCCCGGTCCAGGGTCTCCGTCACCGCCGACCCGTAGGCCCGCACCAGCCCGCCCGCCCCCAGCAGCACACCGCCGAAATAGCGGGTCACCACCGCCACCACATCGCTGAACCCCCGCCCCACCAGGGCCTGCACCATCGGCGTGCCCGCGGTGCCGCCCGGCTCCCCGTCGTCGTCACCCTTCTGGATGCGCTCCCCGATGACGTAGGCGGTGCAGTTGTGGGTGGCGTCGGCGTATTCGCGCCGCCGCCCGGCGATGAACGCCACCGCCTCCTCCACGCTCCGCGCGGGCGCCACGGCGCAGAGGAAGCGCGATCGCCGCACCTCGGTCTCGTGCTCGACGGTGGTGGTGAGAGTGAGGTACGGAGCAGACACATCCGACAGAGTAATGCCGTCGCCGCCGGAACCATCCGGGCTAGCATCACGTTCATTCCATAAGACCTCGGGGAGCGTCTCCATGGACACTGCGAACGACGTCATGCCCTTCGTCATCTCCGCGATCGGCGCCTACGGCGTGGGCGTGCTGGCCAAGACCAGCGAATTGGCCGCCAACACTCCCGTCGCCCGCGGCGCCCGCATCCTGCAGCGCGTGTTCGGCCGCGGCGACGCCTCCTCCAAGGCGGTGATCGAGGCGGTGGCCGAGGGGAAGCCTGACGATGGGCCCAGCCACGCGGCATTGAAGTCCGCCATCTCGGCGGCCTTCCGGGCCGATCCTCACCTGTCGCGTGAGGTCGCCGCCATGTTGCCCCGGTCTGTGCTGCCCGCCTCCGAGGACCGGCCGGTCACGGTGGGCGGCGTGAGCGTCACGGGGGACGAGGAGAGCATCGACTCGCCTCGCTGAGGGACCACTGAGACATGGCACAGGCCCGGAGGATCTGCTCCTCCGGGCCTCGGCGTGCCTTGGGTAATAATGGCCCGTCCACCAACAGGCCGGATGCCTTTACTTTGTAGATCAAAGCTAACCCCCCGGCTTTTTGCGTCAGCTCCCTTCGTACCTCCGAAGTCCTCCCATGTATCGCCCGAAACCCTCAAAATCCGGTCATTGTCGCTCCAGCTCGTGCGCCAGTTCCTCCAGCTCCGCCCCACCCGCCACGAGCGAGGTCAGCGCCTGCGGCGTGATGTCGGCCTTGGCGTACTCGCCCATGCTGGTCCCCCGGTTGAGCAGCAGGAACCGGTCCCCCACCGGGTAGGCGTGGTGCGGGTTGTGGGTGATGAACACCACGCCGAGCCCCCGGTCGCGGGCCCGGGCGATGTAGCGCAGCACCACGCCCGCCTGCTGCCCATCGCCTTCAGCTCCTCGCGGGCCACCCGGCGGGCCTGGGCCACGTCGAAGGCCAGGCCCTTGGTCGGCTCGGAGCCGAGGAAGAAGTTCCGCCACACCGACATGAGCGGGATCATCGCCAGGTCCTGGTAGACGGTGGCGATGCCGCGGTCGAGCGCGGCACGCGGGCTGGAGAAGCGCACCTCCGCGCCGTCCACCAGCAGCGTGCCCGCGTCGTGCTGGTGGACCCCGGCGAGGATCTTGATGAGCGTGGACTTGCCCGCGCCGTTGTCGCCGAGCACGCAGACGACCTGCCCGGCCGCCACGCCCATCGACACCTCGCGCAGCGCCAGCACCAAGCCGAACGTCTTGCCGATGCCCCGGGTCTCGAGGATCAATGCCGCACCTCCTCGGCGTAGCGCCGGACCAGGCGGTTGGCCAGCAGCAGCATCCCGAGTGTGACAATGCTGCAGATTTCCCCGGGGGCGCAGTCGGCTGGATTGACGCTCTGGGCCCGCTGGCGCAGGTTGTGCAGGGCCGTGTGGGTGGCGAGTAGTTCGGTGATGCGCTGGTCGACCTGCTCCGGATGGGCGTTGATGAGGGCGATGACGTGGTGGCAGGGCGGCTGCCCAGCGTCGCGGATGGCCAGCACGCCACGGATCTCGGCCAGGGTGAGCCCGGCGGCCTGCGCGTCGCGGATGAAGACAAGCCTCTCGGCGACCTGAGGCGGGTAGTCGCGAGCGTGCCGATGCGCATAGCTCCAGGTTGGGGCCTTGACCTTCCAGCGTGATGGAAGGTTTACGGTCGTGGAGTAAGCACAACCCGCAGCTCGGAAGGAGGCCACGCGATGGAGCTGACGGTGGTGGCGGTGCCGAACTGCCCGAACGCGCCGCTGCTGGAGGAGCGGCTGGTCCACGCGCTGGCCGAGACGGGCGCCGCGGCAAGGGCCTCGATCTCACGCCGCACGGTGAGCGACGCCGAGCAGGCCAAGCGGTGGCAGATGCGCGGCTCGCCGACGCTGCTGATCGATGATCGAGACCCGTTCGCCGACCCCGCGGTGCCGACCGGCCTGGCCTGCCGAATGTATCGCGACGAGGAGGGCCACCTGGAGGGGGCACCGTCGGTGGCAGCGCTGCGCCGGGTGCTGGGTCAGGTGCCGGGCGGCGGCGCAAGGTAGATTCGTCCCGCTTCGGGTGTGATGTGCCATGGGGCCTCACGGCGTTCTCGGGTTGCGTTGACGCGGGCCGGGGAGATTCCGGGCATGAGCTGGGCGGCCTATCTGCGTGCCTTTCACGAGGAACGAGCAGGGATCACCGAGGAGGTGCTGCGCCGCTGCCGGAACCGCGGCGGAGAGGATCCGTACCGGTGGCTGCTGGCCGCTTTGCCCCAGCGTGGGCTGGTGCTGGATCTGGCCTGCGGCAGCGCGCCGCTGAGCGCCGATCTGGCCGCCGGGCATCGCGTGGTCGGGGTGGATGCGGCGTTCGCGGAACTGCAGGCGGCTCCCCGACATAGGCGCATGGGCCTGGTGCTGGGCGATGCACGGGCGCTTCCTGTTGCGACGGCTTGCGTGGATGTCGTGGTGTGCTCCATGGCGCTGATGGTTCTCACCCCTGTGAGCGAGGTGCTGGCCGAGATCCGCCGGGTGTTGCGGCCACAGGGCATGCTGGCCGCAACCGTTCCGGCCACCG
Organism: Nonomuraea sp. 10N515B; assembly: GCF_052245915.1. NCBI lineage: Bacteria > Bacillati > Actinomycetota > Actinomycetes > Streptosporangiales > Streptosporangiaceae > Nonomuraea > Nonomuraea sp. 10N515B. Next base: position 33,222 of record NZ_JBQQBQ010000069.1, on the reverse strand, counting down.
GGCCGTTGCGGGCGACGGACCTGCCGCCGGTCGCCGGACTGGTGGCGACGCTGGGGCGGCGGCTTGGCTATCCGGGCGATCGGCCGCTGGGTCGTGCGCCGGAGTTGTTCGCCCGCTCGGGTCTGCGGGTGGTGGGTGACGAGCGTCGCCGGTTCGGCTACCCGTTGCGCGGGCCGCGCGATGCCGACCTGCTGCTGGAGTCGCTGTATCTGCCGGGCCTTCCCGCTTCCCGGCGCCGGTGGGCTCGGCGGTATCTACGGCTGCTCACCATGGCCGAGTGGGAGATGCCGGTTCCCGTCCGGCGCATCCTGGCCGTCGCCTCCTGAAGCCCCTGCGAATGGTGTCATCTGGCTGACAGTGTCGTGAGCGCCGTGGCGGTTGTCCGTCCTTTCCCGTGAGAGCACCTCGACAGCGGGAGGGGCGGCATGGATCGGCAAGTGGTACGGGATGCGGCGGTGCGCGAGGCCGCGGAGCGGCTGGTGGCGGGTGGTGGCCGAGCGGCCGGTCAGGACGCCCGCTTGGCCAGGGCCTGCGGGTTGAGGATGTCGATGGCGGCGTAGCGTACGGCGATCAGCTTGTCACGTTCCAGCTCTTTGAGGATCTTGTTGAGTGAGGGGCGTTGCACGCCGAGCATGGCCGCCAGTGTGCGCTGCGGAAGCGGGACGTGCGCGCGCTGTAGGGCATCGGCATGCCGAGCAGGAGCTGGATGTCACCGCCCACCGGGGAAGATCAGCGCACCACGCGGAAAGTCATCGCTGTGCAGGGTCTGGGCGAGCGCGTCGAGGTCGTCCGGGGTGAGCGGGGCGGCCTCGCCGCGCCGACGCAGCGGGCCACCCAGGCGGCCTCGCGGATGCGCGCATCGGCCTGGGATCCGCCGAGCAGCCGGGCGGCCTGCTCGATCGCCGCCGCCGGCAGCTTGTACCAGCGCCTTCACCTGCTTGCGACGATCAGGCAGTACCCGGCGACGCCGTCGCGTACGGCACCGGCTGCCGACCGGGTGAGCTGCAGCGCCCGCGTCAGGTCCAGGCCGGTCGAGGCCATGCGCAGGACCCGCAGCCGAGCTTCGACCTGATCGATCATTTCGGCCAGCGCCTGGTCGTGCTCCTCGGTGAGGCCGGCGGTCAGCCCGGCTTGGGCGAGGAGGTGCGTGTAGGTGTCGATGGGCCGGGCGTCGGCCAGGCAGGCCACCCATCCGGCGAGATCGGCGAGCTCGTCGGGCAGCCGGTCGGTGGCCATGGTGATGTCGGTGATGCCCACCCGTCCGCCGGGCCGCAGCACGCGGGCGAATTCGCGAGCCGCGGTGAGCTTGTCGGGGAAGGTGCAGAAGGCGCACTCGCAGATCACCGCGTCGAAGCAGCCGTCGGGAAAGGGCAGCTTCTCGGCGTCTGCGAGGTGGAAGGCGGTGAGGTGGCCGACCCCCTGCTGTTGGGCAGCCGTACGGGCCCGCTCCAGGTTGTCGGCGCCGAGGTCTGCTCCGTCCACGTGTACGCCGTACTCCTTGGCCAGAAGCAGCGCGCTGGTGCCGCGCCCGCAGGCCACGTCGAGCACGCGCATGCCGGGCGACAGGGCCAGCCGGTCGGCCAGCCGCCGGGTCAGGGCAGGCCCGCCGGGGTGGAAGGAGTCGCCGAGGACGAGCGCGACCACATCGCTGGAGTAGGCCGCCGCACAGCACCTCTTGATCTCTTGGGCCATGGCCTCAGGCGTGACAGGCGCCCTGTCATGCGTCATGCGATTCCCCGCTGTCGTTCAGTCCGCGGCCGGTGTTGGTGGCGTCCTTACGTGTGCTGTTCCCGCCGTCGGCGGCGATTTTCGAGCCGTACGGCGACACCGTGAGGATCGGCTGCAACGGGGTCGCGTTGGGCACGACGCCGGCCACGTTCACACCGGACATCTGGGCGCGGACCTGTTCGCGGTAGCCGACGGAGTTGTAGGCGCAGAACGGGATCAACCGGCCGTCCGGGGTGATCTCCTCCACACAGCACTTCATCAACTGGCGGACGTTGAGCGTGTACGGGTCCTGAAAATCCTGAATAACGATCATGAACGCTTTGTCGGTCAGCTCGGTGACCGCCTGCGGCAGATCGATGCCGCAGGCCACGCACTCCAGTTGCTCATCGGTGGCCGGGGCGCCCATGGTGGCCGAGGCGCTCCACAGCTTCTCCAGCGCCGCCCGGACGCCGTAGTCGGGCACTACCCGGTTGGAGACGTAGTCCAGGTAGTCCTCCACCTTGACCAGCCGCGGGATCGGCACCACGCCGTCCTCGTCGATCAGCAGGTAGGTGATCGAGCGGCAGGCCGGGAAGCAGCACGGCACCGGGAAGAAATCCGAGGCGCGCAGCCAGTCGGGCAGCTGCTCGGCCAGCAGGTGGATGATGTCGGAGTTGGTCAGCCGGGTCAGCGGATCGAACTCCCGGTGGCGCCCGGCGTGGGTGACCGGCTGGAACGCGATGGAGCGTACCGCCGGATGGCCGACACCGAAGCGGACGATCGCACCGAGCTCGTGCTCGTTCAGATCCCGCTCCACGGCCGCGACCAGCGTCACGGTCAGCCCCTCGGCCGCACAGTTGTCCAGCGCCTTCTGCTTGATCTCGCGCAGGTCCCGGCCCCGGACGGCGAGATGGGTGTCCCGGTCGAAGCCATCGAACTGCAGATAAACGTTCACCGACCGGCCGGGCACGCGGTTGCGCTCACCCAGCGCTGCCACGAAGGCCTTGTCGGAGGCCAGGCGGATGCCGTTGGTGTTGAGGTTGACCGAGCGGACCGGCCGCGCCTGGGCCATGTCGATCATGGCCAGGATGTCCTTGTGGATGGTCGGCTCGCCGCCGGAGAACATCACCACCTCGGCCTCGCCCTCGCTGGCCACGAACGCGTCCAGCATGGTCGCGCACTGCTCCAGGGTGATCGAGTACCCGTCGCTCTGATGGCCGGAGTCGGCAAAGCAGATCGGGCAGTCCAGGTTGCAGCCGGTGTTGACCTCGATGATGCCCAGGCAGGCGTGCTGCTTGTGCTCCGGACACAGCCCGCAATCCAACGGGCAGCCGTCGGCCACCTCGGTCTGGAAGGCGAGCGGGATCGTGCCGGGCTTGTTGAAACGGGCCGCCTCGGTGTACATCTGCGCGTCGCCGTACACCAGCGCCTCGAACGACCCGTGCTCGCGGCAGCGCTTGCGCAGGTAGACCCTGCCGTCGCGGATGTTGACCTGGGCATCGATCACGACCTTGCACACCGGGCAGATCGACTTGGTGTATTCCAGGAACACCTCGTCGCGATCGACCTTGCCGGGTACGGGCACGGGCACAGCGTCGCTCACCGGGGTCTCCTCGTCGATCAGGGGGATCTACCTGCCAACTTTCCCCGGTTCGGCTCCGCGAACGCGCGAGATTGTCAGGAGCCGAACACTTTGCGGCCTGCAGCTCGTCCTCGGCCAAGCCGTGACGTGCCACGGTGTCCGTGACGGAAATCGCTGACAAGCCGTCGACCTGGCAGGCGCAGGCCCGAGGGGTCTTCACCCGCTGGTCCAGCCGACGTCCCTGAAACGCCCTGCGGCATCACTCAGGGGTCCGATCGCGCCGTCGTGCCTTGCGCAGCGCGAGCGCCCCGGCGATGAGCAGGGCGAGCGCGACGATGATCCAGCCGGTGCCGAGTCCTGCCAGCCAGTCGGCGATGGTCGCTTGTACGACTGTCGCGGTGTTCACGATCGGGTCGTCGGCGGACCCTCCGGCGAAGACGCGTAGCTCGTACCAGCCGTAATAGACGACGTACAGGCCGGCGAGGGTGAGCAGGCCGCCGCTGGCTCTGGACACGTACGGCAGCAGGCGCCGCAGCCGGGCGACCACGGCGGCGCGGGCGAACGCCACCGCCAGCGACAGCACAGCGACGACCATGCCCATGCCGAGCGCGTAGGCCGCAAAGGCGGCCACGCCGGCGAGCAGCCCGTTGCCGGACAGGGAGGCCGAGGTGACCGCGAGGAACGGCCCGACCGTGCAGGACAGGGAGGCCAGCGCATACGACAGCCCGTAGCCGTACAGGGACAGAGGCGAAGTGGTGGGGCGGCCGGTGGCCAGCCCTGGCAGGCGCAGCAGCAGTTCGCGGCCGGACAGCAACCACAGGCCCAGCCCGGCCAGTACCACCCCGATGACCAGGCTCGCCCACGGCAGGTAGCCGCCCACCGACACCGCCAGAGCGGTCACCGCGAGCCCGAACAGGCCGAAGACCGTGACGAATCCAGCAGTCATGGCCGCCGAAAGCGTCAACGCCCGTCCGACGGGACCGCGGCGTGTGGTCTCCTCATCGTTGATCAGCAGAGTGAGGTATGCGGGCAACATGGCGAAGCCGCACGGGTTGAACGCGGCCACGGTGCCGGCGGTGAGCGCCAGGGCGAGCGGGAGGTCGGCGGAGCTCACGCGGGCGCTCCCCCTCCGCGGGTTCTGGGCGTCGCTGCCCCGTCGAAAGGTCCGGGCACCGCCGTCACCCGTCGCGCAGCGCGCGGACGAGCTCGTCCAGCTGCTCCTTGCCGAGCGGCCCGGACGCCTTGGCGGTGGTGCCGTCCGGCTTCATGAACACGAACGTGGACTGCTGGCTGACGCCCAGCTTCGTCCACACGGCTCCCTTCTCGTCCGAGAGATGCGGGAAGTTCTCCGTCTTGGTGCGTTGGACGAACTCCTTCATCGCCGCCTCGGTGTCCAGCCCGGCCACGCCGACGAAGGCGACGTCCCCGTACTGGGCGGCGGCGGCCTTGACGTGCGGCGCCTCGGACATGCACTTGGGACACCACGGCGCCCAGAACCAGAAGACCACGGGCTTGCCGGCCAGGCTCGCTCCCTGGAAGGTCTCACCGTCCAGCGTCCGGGCGGAGAACTCCAGCGTGGCGGGCACGGAACCGTTGCTCGCCGTCTCCTGCGACGCGGTCGGCTCGGGTGTTACGGAGGTCGAGGGGGACGTCGTCTGCGCGGAGGTCATGGTGGCGGTCGCAGAGGCCGACGTGGTGTCACTCGCCGCCTCGCGCTGCCCTGTGCCGCCGCACCCGGCCGCCAGCAGGGCAAGTGCCGCCGAGGCAGCCGCCGTTCGTACTGGGAACATGCCCCCCACCTTAGAGGCGGTGCTCTACGTCACTTCTTACAACCCCATGACGGTGACAGCCACCCGGGCGACCGGGCACATGCTCGTACGGTGCTCTCCCGGACACGCCCAGGCGGTGGTCCTGAAGCGCCACCGGGCTGCTGGAAGGCACCACCGCTCGCCTGAGCGTTCGTGCCGTCGGCCTTTATGCCGATCGGCGCTGGGGCGGGTGATTGAGCGCGCGCATCATTAGCGGATGCCCGGGCCGTCCGGCAAGAGCCCTCATTTCTGATTGCCGGGCCGTAAAGAGCCGTAAGCGTCCGTAAGGAGCACGCAATCTCCTGAGGCTGAGGCGCATGGCACGATCTGGATGCGCTGCCGCGGAGCGTGATCGGTCTCGGTCCACAAGCGGAGAGGACAGCCCATGCGCCGCTACATCACGGAGTTCATCGGAACGTTCTTCCTGGTACTCACCATCGGCGCCACGGTCTTGACGAAGACGCCCCTGGCACCGGTGGCCATCGGCGCGATCCTGATGGTCATGGTGTACGCCGGAGGACATGTCTCCGGCGCCCACTACAACCCCGCCGTGACCTTGGCCGTGCTGCTCCGCGGCCGGATCAGCCTGGCCGACGCCGTCCCGTACTGGATCGCCCAACTGGCCGGAGGCGTTCTCGCCGCGCTCACCGCTACCTACATGGTCAATCCCGGCAGCGTGCCGGCGCTGTCGCCCTCCGGGCGGGAGCTGGGGGTCGCGCTGCTGGCTGAGGCGCTGTTCACCTTCGCACTCGCGTACGTGGTGCTGAACGCCGCCACCAGCAGGGACCACCCGGGCAACAGCTTCTACGGCCTGGCCATCGGATTCACCGTGGCCGCCGGCGCGTTCGCCGTCGGCGGCATCTCCGGCGGGGCCTTCAACCCGGCGGTCGCCGTCGGCGCCGCCTGGATGGGGCTGTTCGCCTGGAGCAAGATCTGGATCTGGCTCCTGGCCGACCTGGCAGGCGGCGCCCTCGCCGGGCTGGCCTTCCTCGCGCTCAACCCCAAGGAACGCGCCCCGCTGGAACCCTCCGCAACCTGACCGCCCGGAACCCATCCTGGAGCCGACATGATCAGCGCACGCGAAGTCGTCGAGCGAGCGGGCGTCGATGTGAACATCCTGATCGACCGGCTCGCCTCCGCCGCCGCAGCGGAGCTGAGCGCCGTCTACCGCTACACGATCCTCACCGCTCATCCGCTCGGTTTCGCCGATGAGGAACTACGCCAGATCCTCAAGGACATCCGCGATGAGGACCGACACCATTTCGACGCGCTCGTGGGCCGCATCTACGAACTGGACGGAACGCTCCCCGACGACATCCGGCAGTTCCTGAAAAGCAGGCATGAACCGCCGCAGGACAGTGCCGTCGACGCACGGGATCCGGTCACGACACTCATCGAAGACGTACGACGCGCCGTCCACCCTTATGACGGCCTGCGTGACCTCACCGAAGGCAAAGACCCACGCACTCATCTCCTCGCCCAGGCGATCCGCAACGAGAAGATCGAACACCAGGCGTGGCTGGAAGAGTTCCTCGGCTCAGGGCCACCTGGGCGTTTCCACCGCGGCTTCCGCGGCCGCTCCCCCCTCCTCACCCGTCTGACCACTACGCCCAAGGGCACCGAACCACCAGCGTGACCCTCAGCGGCCGGGCGCAGGGCCTTTCCCGCGCCTGCTGGCCGCCGCATGGGCGATGATCATGCTGCCTTCGACGCTTTGATCACGCCGCATAGGCGGGCCCTGCACCTGCGTTGTTATCGCATGCTTGGCTCGATCGACCAGGCCGAGGAGGTGGTGCAGGAGACGCTGCTGCGGGCTTGGCGCGGCCTGGGCGGCTACGCGGACCGGGCGCCGCTACACCACTGGCTCCACAAGATTGCGACCATGGCCTTGCTGCAGGCTGCCGAGCGGCGCGAGCGCCTGCCCCGGCCCCTCGTCTTGACGGGGGCGGCGCTTGTTGCGGGGATCGTGCCGCGCTGGGTGATGGCGGGCCTCACCGGCCCCGACCGGTGGAGCGCCCACATCCCCCGCCGACAGGCCAGCCCGCGCCGCTACCGTTGAACCGAACCGAACCGGCGCGCGGCCCGGGCGAACTGGGCGCAACCGCCCGCCGGGGCGAGTGCGGAACTGTCGCGCAGCACGCTCGCGAACCAGGATGTGCCGGCTTTCAGCCGCCCAACAGCAGCGGAACAGTGAGCGCGATCAGCGCGGTGACCGTCCACAGAGCGGGCGCGGAGCCGAGGGTCTGCAGCCGTCCCTGCTCCGTCCGGTCCTTCTCAAGCCGGTTGCGGCTGATCCACCAGGGGCTCACCCGGCTCTCCAGCCGGTAGTAGACGATTCCCAGCGCTGCCCCGTAGGCCAGATGCCCGATGAGAGACGGGAACGCCGCGGCCATGGCGGGCGCGTTCCAGCCGGGAGGGGCGCCGAGCAGCAGCGGCAGGAGCGTCAGCCCGCCCAGCATCCACCACAGGAATCCGTAGCTGACTCCCCAGCCGAGTGCTGAGGCGGGGTCGAAGGAGCGCCCCCGAAACAGCAGGGCGTAGGAGATCCCGATGATCTGAGCGATGAGCAGATGGATGAACAGCCCGACGCCGGTTGAGTCGCCGCCGACGAGACGGGCGATGATCGGGAGCAGCCCGAGCGGGAGCATGACCAGCGTGAAGACCAGCCCGCCCACCAGCCCGGCCAGAGCGCCGTGGCCGATCGCGCGCAGGCTCCGTGGCCCCGCGCCCTCCTCGCGTAGCAGGCGGATGTCGTCGGTGAACAGCGCTCGGCGAACGCCGCTCGTCCAGGTGACGGCGCCCAGGGCGGCCGCACCGCCGAGCAGGTACGCGGGCAGGGTGCCGGCGGCGGCCTTGGCGAACCCCGGCGCCCAGCCGAGCCCCCCGCCGGCGATCAGCGGCCGCAGGGTCAGCTCGACCGCGAGCCAGGCCATGAACCCGTAGGCCACACCGCGGATCATCGCGGGACCGACGCCTTCCCGCCGGTAAACCCGGGGACCGGCGGGCGTGAGCGCCGCAAGAGCCAGCGCGGTCACCACGCCGTAGAGGAGATGGCCGACCAGGCTCGGGAATAGGGCCTGCGCCGCGCCCAGATCCCACGCCACCGGCCGCGCGAGCAGCAGCGGCATGAGGGTCAGCGGCCCGATGAACCACCACAGAGCCCCGTAGACCAGCCCCCACAGCAGCATCTGCCCGGCTCGCGGATCCTGTCCGTTCATCAGCAGCCCGAACAGGGCTCCGATCACCGCGGCGATCATCATGTGCACGGCGAAGCCGGCCAGGGTCGATTCCACCCGGATGATCGAGCCCACGGTCTCCAGCATCCCGAGCCGTGCCATCGCAGCCCCGAACGCCAATCCTCCGGCCAGGCCGGCCAGCGCGCCCCGGGCGATCACACCGGCTCCTTGGCCGGCCGGGACGTGGTGACGGTGATGTCGCGGGGGAAGGCGAGATCGAGCAGCCAGTCGAACAGCACCCTGAGGCGTTTCTCCAGCCCGGGCAACTTGGCCAGATAGATGCCGCGCCACAGCAGCCAGGCGGCCAGGCCGGAGAACCTGCGCCCCCGGATCTCGGCGCAGGCCGTACGGTGGCCCAGCGCGACGAGCGTTCCCCGCGTCCGGAACCGGAACGGCGAGGCCGGACGTCCGGCGGTCACGGCGGCGATGTTGTCGGCCACCGCGCGCCCTTCCCGAAGAGCGTGCTGAGCCGTCGGCGGCTGGGCGGAGCCGTCGTCGGCGGGAATCTGCGCGCAGTCACCGACCGCCCACACACCCCCCGCCTCGATGACCTGGAGGCAGGCATCGGTGACGACGCTCCCGCCCCGGCCTTTGGCGATCGGCAACTGCTGGATCAGCGGGCTCGGCCGGTTGCCCGCGGTCCATACCAAGGTCCTGGTGCTGATCACACTGCCGTCCGCCAGCCGCACGGCCTGAGCGTCGGCCGAGGCCACCCGCGTGCCGAGGCGGAACTCGACTCCGCGCGCCCGGAGCCGCTCCAGCGCGTAGGCGCCCAGTTCCGCCGACAGTTCGGGCAGGATGCGCGTCCCCGGGTGCGCCAGCACGAAGCGTGGCTCGCTGGGATCCAGGCCGGGGTAGAAGTGCAAGACCCCGTGGACCAGGTCGAACAGCTCCGCGATGGTCTCGGTCCCGGCGAATCCGCCCCCGGCCACGACGAAGGTCAGCAACCCCGCCCTGCGGTCCTTGTCCGGCTCGGCGTCGGCCTGCTCCAGCAGCCCCAGAACGTGCTCGCGCAGCGCGGTGGCGGCACCGAGGCTTTTGAGGGTGAAGGCATGCTCGGCGACACCGGGAAGATCGAAGAAGTGCGGTACCGCACCGACCGCGAGCACCAGGTGGTCGTAGGGCAGCACCGCTCCTCGGGCGGTGTGCACCAGCCGTTGCTCCAGGTCGATTGTCTCGGCGCGGTCTTTGACGAAGCGGGTTCGCGGGCAGGCGGCACGCACCGGCGCGCTGATGTGCTGGGCCTCCAGCGCGCCTCCGGCGACTTCGGCAAGCATCGGTGTGAAGAGCAGGTAGTTGGAGTCGCTGAGGATCGTCACCTCGAACGGGCGGCCTCGCGCGGCGTGATCCTCCAGCCGCCGCGCCGTGGCCACCCCGGCGAAGCCGCCGCCCACCACGACCACGCGCCGGCCCGCCGCCTCCTGCACCGGCGCGGCGGCGCGGACCAGGGCCGACAGCCCATACAGCAGCGCCCCCATCAGCGCCCCATGGAGCGAGTCGGCCACCAGCGCACGGTAACCGTCCGCGGCGGCCCGGACCGACCAGGTAGGCAGCCGGCCATGCAGCAGGGGCTCCACGGTGAGAGTCCACCCCACCCAGGCCAGCAGCCCGATCAGCAGCCCGGCCGCGATCATCGGGGCCAGGCGGCGCTGCCTTGCGACGGCGCCGAGCGCCGCACCGGTGATCGCGGCGTAGATGCCGAACAGCAGCCACCCGGGCGCCATGGGCGCCGCCCGCATCATGCCCGAGTAGGCGGCAACCGGCCCGACGATCAGGCCCGCCAGCAGGCCGGAGGCCGCTCCCGCAGCGACCCCTCCTCGTCGGGATCGACCCTGTCTGTCCATGCGTGCTCCTCAGTGCGGCGCCCTAAAGAGCATCGCGGCCAGGGCGGCTCCGTGCCCTTACGAAACGCGGACGGCCCACCCACCCAAGAAGGCGGCGGCGCTTTCTCGCGATGGCGCTTCGGCCGTCTGCGCGACGGGCCAACCCTGCGGTGCCCGAGGTATTCCAAGGCTGTCTCGGGAGCCTGGTACGGGATGCTATGACGCTGGTCGTGGGCGGCGAAGCACAGGCGCATCAGCCGATTTGGCCACCTGGTGAGCCGTTAACGGCTGTTGCCCAGCACCAACGGATCACGGGGACTGTTGTGCTGCTGACATTCCTTCCAGCACCGGTCCCCGGCTGCGAGATCCTATCCTGCCAGTGGGGAAGGGATGGAGAACGTGGGGCTAGAACCTGTCAGGAAAGCCGTCGCCGGCCCGCGCATGCGCCTGCTCGCCGCGGCGGGAGCGGCGGCCGCGCTGCTGGCGGTTCTGGCCGTCACCGCCTTGGATCAGCCTGCCGATCCCGGCGGCGCGGTGGCGGTCTTCGAGCCTGAACAGAGCGGCATCAGCCAGACGGCCGAGCCTGCGACCGAAACCGCGCGGCCGACGCCGACCTGGGAAGGCCCGACAGTGCCGCCGATCGACATGAAACTGGCCCAGGGCGTGGATTCGGCGCCGGTGACGATCGTCGAGTTCGGCGACTTCAAATGCGTCAACTGCGGGCGGTTCGCCCGCACCGTCGAACCGGCGCTGCGCCGCCGCTACATCGACACCGGCGTCGTGCGGCTGTTCTGGCGTGACTTTCCCGCTCTGGGCCGCGAGTCCGAACGGGCCGCGATCGCTGCCCGGGCCGCGGCCCGGCAGGACAAGTTCTGGCCCTTCCACGACGCGCTGTACGCCGAGCAGTCCGGGAGCCTCACCGACGAGCGGCTGCGCGCCGTCGCCGCCCGGGTGGGCCTGGATGTAGCCCGGTTCGATGCCGATCGGCGCGACCCGGCGCTGCGCCAGGCGGTGGAGCAGGACTTCGCCTTCGGCTCCCAGCTCGGGGTACCCGGCACCCCGGCCTTCCTGATCAACGGCGAGGTCTTCTTCGGCGCCCAGCCGCTGGCCAAGTTCGTCGCCGCGATCGAGAAGGCCCGCAAACGGCGATGACTGACATCGGTTACGCCGCCGCCTTCTTGGGTGGGCTGTTCGCGCTTCTCAGCCCGTGTAGCGCGCTGCTGCTGCCGGCGTTCTTCGCCTACGCCTTCCCCGGCCGCAGCGCGCTCATCGGCTGCACCCTGCTGTTCTATATCGGCCTGTGCGCCGTACTGGTGCCGCTGGGCATGGGCTCGGCCCTGGTCAGCCGCCTGTTCTACGGCCACCAGGAGCTACTGATCACCGGGGCGGGGGTGCTGCTGATCGCGCTGGGAGTCCTCCAATGGGCCGGGCAGGGCTGGGCGATCGGCCCGTTGGAGCGGCTGCGGGACCGCATCCGCGGCGACTCGCCCGGCGCGGTGCTGGCGCTGGGAGCCGTCTCCGGGCTGGCCGGGTTCTGCGCCGGGCCGGTGCTCGGCGCCGTACTCACCATCGCCGCCTCCTCAGGCAACACGCTGCGCGGAGCCATACTGTTGGCGCTCTACGCGGCCGGCATGGCTACGCCGTTGCTCATCCTGGCCGTGCTGTGGCAGCGCTTCGACCTCGGCCGCCGACGCTGGCTGCGTGGGCGCGGCATCCGGCTCGGCCCGTTGCACCTGCACACCACCACCCTGCTGTCCGGGCTGACCTTCATCGGCCTTGGCATCGTCTTCCTCGTCTTCGACGGCACCCGCAGCCTGAGCGTGCCGTTCCCGGACAGTTGGGAGGCCGGGCTGCAGGAGTTCGCCGCCGGTCTGCAACTGCCCGACCTGCTGGTGGTGCCGCTCGCCTCCCTCGTTGTCGTCGTGGTCGTCGCGTGGCGGCTGGCCCGGTCCCGGCCATGAGCGGCGAGCAGGCCATGCACGCCTGCGGGAAGAGGTCCTCGGGGTGCGGGTCGGGGGATCAGCCTGCGGGCGGGCACCGCGAGCGCCGCAGTCGGAGGCCGGGAAGACCGCGACGGCCGCAGCCTGATCTTCGCCGGACCCCACGGTCCACCAGCGGGCCGAACCAGCAGACCTTGCCGCATTTCTGACACTTGCCGCACGCCGGCCACGCCGCACTCTGAGGCTGGATGGGCTGTATTGGCGGCCCGGCTGCCCCTGCTGCACCATGCTGCGCTGGGAGTTGCGCGCCGGCGACAACCTGGACATCGAAGAGGTCAACATCTGGGCGGACCCGCAAGCCGCCGCCAGGGTTCGACAGATCACCGGAGGAGATGAGATCGTGCCCACCGTGGTCGTCCGCCGCCACGCCATGGTCAACCCGTCAGCCGCTGACGTCTACGCCGCAGCAGGGGTGGAGCCCGTGACCGCACGGGACGGCCGTTCCCGACGGCCATGGGCGGCCGGCCTGGGGCCTGCCCTCGTGGTGGCGGCCACGCCGGTTGCACGCCGTCTGAACGCGAGACCGTTGCCGCCTGCCGCCGCTGTGGCCGCGACGGTCGGCCACATCACCCTCCCTCAGGAGGACGGGATCCTGCCGGGCAGGCGACCCCGTCAGTGCCCTGACACACGCCCGGCGTGAGGGGGCATGACGGGATGAGATCGATCCAGGACCGGACGAACCGATGGGAGAGGCGTTCCGTGGGCGAGGACTACGACCTGATCGTGATTGGCGCGGGCGCGGCCGGGCTGGCCGCCGCCCGCACCGGGGTCCGATACGGCGCCCGCACGCTGCTGGTCTCAGGCGGGGAGCCGGGCGGCGACTGTACCTTCACCGGCTGCGTGCCGTCCAAGACACTGATCGCGGCCGCGGCCCGGGGCGAGCCGTTCGACCAGGCGATGCGCGGTGTACGGCACGCCGTAGCACACATCGCGGCAACCGAGGACGCCGACGCCCTCACCCAGGAAGGCATCGAGGTATGCCGGGACTACGCCGCCTTCCACTCGCCCAGCACCATCCAGGTGGGCAACCGTCGGCTGCGGGCAGCAGCGTTCATCATCGCCACGGGCGGCCGGCCATCCGTCCCACTCGTTCCCGGGCTGGCCACCTCGCCCTATCTGACCAGTGACGACGTCTTCGAGCTGGTACACAAGCCGCACTCGATGGCTGTCTTGGGCGGCGGCGCGATCGGCTGCGAGCTCGCTCAGGCTTTCGGCCGTCTCGGTGTCGACGTCACCCTCGTCGAGGCCGCGGAACGTGTGTTGCCCGGTGAGGATCGGCAGGCCTCGGAGGTGATCGCCGCGACGCTGACCGGGGAGGGGGTGACGCTCGTGACGGATGCGACCGTGGCGCGCGTCGAACGGGACGGCGATGGCGTGCGCCTGACGCTGGACGACGACACGACCCTGAACGTCCAGCGGCTGCTCCTCGCGGTCGGGCACAGCCCGGACATCCATGGGCTGGGCCTGGAGCGGGCAGGCGTCCGGGTCGATGACGACCGCGGCGGCGTGCGCACCGACCGCCACCTGGCCACCACCGCGCCCGGTATCTATGCCGCCGGTGACGTGACCGGGCGACTGCAGCTCACCCATGCCGCGTACCTGATGGGCCGCACCGCCGTGCACAACGCTCTGCATCGAAGGAAACGCGCCTATGACGAATCCGCCATCCCGCGGGTCACCTTCACCGGCCCGGAGGTGGCGCAGGTCGGCCTCACCGAAGCCGAGGCCGCCGGACGGGGCGCACGGGCGGCCTACCTGCCGATGAGCGAGCTCGACCGGGCCGTCACCGAAGGCGCGACGGACGGGTTCATCAAAATCATCGCCGGCCCGCGCCGGATCCTGCGCCAGGTGGGCGGCGGACGGGTGCTGGGCGCCACCATCGTCGCCCCACGAGCCGGAGAGATGATCAACGAGCTCGCTCTGGCCATGCGCACCCGCATGTTCACCGGCCGCCTTGCCCAGACCACCCACGCATACCCAACCTGGTCCATGGCGGTGCAGCAGGCCGCCGCGCAGTTCTTCGGGACCTACGGTGGGCATACCGCCCAGCCGATCTCCTCTCCCGCCAACCGGAGGTCGATACCTTAAGGCCTGGCCCCCTCATGGCCCACCGTGCGCGCGATCCTGCCTACAACATGTCCTTCAGCCCCGCATACCCGATTGAGGTGAGTCGCTGGGCTGACATGGCCAAATAGTCGGGACCGGCAGTGACGCCGAGACCGTCCACGAAGCGGTTCGCGAAGTTGAACAGTGCGCACACCGCCACCACATCATGGAGGGCCCGCTCGGCCCAGCCCGCCTCAAGGACGGCGGAGGCGTCCTCCGGCGTGATGCGGCTCGGGGTGAGGGTGAGTTTTCGGGCATAGCGCAGCACCGGTCTCATCTTCTCGGCGACCGGTGCGGTTTCGAGGTCGTCGAGCGCGGCAGCCAAGGTGTCCTGACCTACTCCGAATGACTCGGCGACTTTGCTGTGGATGCCGTGGCAGTAGCCACAGGCGTTGAGCGCCGACACATAGGCGGCGATGAGTTCCCGCTCGGCCACCTCCAGCGGCGAAGGGCCGCGCATCAGCGCCTGATGGTAGTCGAGCAGCGGTCGTGCAGTGTCTGGGTAGGCCCGGAAAACGTCGAGCAGCGTCGCGTTCTCCGCCAGCGACGGCAGGTACATCATGCCCCTTCCAGACTCGGGACAGGAGGAACCTGCAGAGCCACACGGGCATCCAATCCCGTATACACCGTGTCGCCATGAATGTCGATTGCGGGATGAATGGGAAATTGCTGCATATAGTTCCTCCTGGTTGAGTCCCGCTGTGATCATGGCCTACCTCATCGCCCAGCCATCAAGCCAACGACCTATCGATCGTGAAACGGCCGTGGGCGATCATGTCAGGAGCACGGCAATCACCAGAAGGGTGATGACTCCCAGCGCGGCCAGCAGCAGGAGCACGACGCGGCGTTCGATCCACGGTCTGGGCCAAAAAGCCGAAGACGCCGGCCTGACAGGGGTGTCTCCTGCCTCGATCCTGTTGATCGCGGCGATCCGTTGGGCGAACGCGGGGTCCTCCCGCACGAGCGCGTCCTCGATCTCGGCGAGGGTGCGGCGCTCCCTTCCGGTCAGACTCATGAAGATCACCAGCACTCTGTACCGTCTCGCTTTCTGACTTCCGTACGGCTTTCGGCACGTGGGGTTCAGGTCAGGCCGAGGGTGCGGCCTGCCGTCATAGCTGTGGCGTCGTCGGTCGCTACGGCGAGCCAGGACACCCCGTTCCGGTCCGCGCACAACAGCGACGCGCCGTTGACCGTGGCCAGCCAACTGGGCGCCGGCTCGATGTCGCGGGCGCCCTCGGCACGCGGAAACGCCTGCGGGGAGGCCAGGACCAGCATCCGGCGACCGGCGGGATCGGTGTAGCTGTAGATGGTGGCGGGCAGTCCGCCCACGTCGCGCTGGGCCGTGCCGCGCCAGTCATACGCCCCGATGTGCTTCGCTGCTGGGGCCGGCTCCGGGCTCAGGCTCAGCGTGTCCGACTCCATCAGCTTGGCGGCGACCGTCAACGGAGCCGGTGAGCCGCGATCTGTCTCCGTGGGGCCGCGCTCGGTTGCCAGGGGGACGAGCACGGCGGCGAGCACGATCAGCACCGCCGCCCCGGCGGCCAGCAGGTACGGCCAGCGCATCGGGGGGCTCGTCGGGAATTCCACGCACTCGGCGACCGCCCGGATCCGCTCGCGCGTCGAGGGCGGGGCCACCTCGCGCAGGGATTCGGCGAGCATCCGCCCCTGACGCGCGGTGTTGGCCTCCTGCCAGCAGTCGTCGCAGTCGAGCATGTGCCGCTCGAAGCGCAGCCGGGCGAACATGCCGAGCTCGTCGGCCAGGTAGGCGGCAGAGTCGCGTTCAGGATCGTGGCGCATTCGGCTTCACCTCCTTTGCGACTTGCGCCAGCTTCTTGCGGCCCCGGTGCACCTGGGCCAGCACGGTGCCCCGAGGAGTCTGGGTGATGGACGCGACTTCGGCCGCGGTGAACCCGCACAGGTCCATCAGCGTGATCGCGATCTGCTGCTCCTGCGGCAGGCTGCGCAGCGCCGCCTCGATCACCGTATGAGTGATCGCCTCGTTCTCCACATCCGCCTGGCTTGGCGGGTCGAAGCCGGGCTGCCAGGCGGTCTCGGTGTGCGTGGCGGTCCGGCGCAGCCGGTCACGGCCCAGGTTGAGGCATATGGTGGCCAGCCACGGCGCCGGTTTGCGCGGCGTGCGGCCGTCGATCCAGGCCGCCCATGCCCGGGCATAGGTCTCCTGCACCAGGTCCTCGGCGTCCGCGGGGCTGCGGGTCAGCTGCCGGGCCAGGTTGAAGACCAGGTCCGCTGCGGGCATGGTGGCCTGGAGGAAACGGTCGTGCCGCTGGGCCATCATCTCACCGGGGCGCCGTGTGCTGGGCCGGGCCGATCGAGACGAAGCCCTCCTGGCGGCGGGCGCCGGAGCCGTAGAAGAAGAACCCCAGCACGGTGCCGAACACCAGGTGGGCGAACAACTCGAACGGCTGGTTGGCGTCCTGGAAGACCGGGAACAGCAGCGGCGACAGCAGCCAGAAATTCACCACATACAGCAGCCCGCCGTACACGGTGGCGACCAGGGCGATGGTGCCGTTGGTGCGCAGCATCGGCACGATCAGCGCGAACATCACGCCGAAGGCCATGGACAGCACCACATGCACCGCCAGCCCCACTCCGGCGCTGGTCGCACCGGCCATAATCGCCGGCTTGCCGCCCTGGACGATGCTGGCGATCATGTGCAGCGGCATGTCCGCCTTGCCCGGCGGCTGGGTGGAAGCGAACCACATGGTCACTCCGGCGAAAATCATGCCGGAGACCAGGCCGCCCACCGCGCCGCGGACAAGCCGGGCGAAGAGAGGTTCAGCAGCCATCATCGACTCCTTACGCGATCGTTCGTTCCCTTTCCCATCACCTCTACGGACGGGTGACAGGGGGCACTGATTGCGCCTATCTCCAACTCAGCGCAGCCGGGCCGGCGCGGCCGCTGTTGTGTCAGCAAGCTGACACGTTCGGCGAGGGAAGCCGGCTTGATCTGGCCTAATGTCTTTCAGGAGGCGAGCGCTGTCATCCGGGCGGTGAGGTCGGCCGGTGGCAGGGATCCGGTGAACATCTCGACGGCCCCTGTCCGGTCGATGAACGCAAAGGCGGGCTGGGAGGCGACGCCGAAGGCGGCCCACACTCTGCCGTCGGAGTCGACGGCGTGGGTGAGGTGTCCCAGGCCGGTGTCCTTGACGAACTGCCGCATGTCCGCCACCTGCCCTCGTCCGGGCACTCCCACCACGGTGACCTTGCCTTTGAAGCGTTCGGCCGCGTGGCCCACCTCGGGCGCCTCAGCTCGGCAGATCGTGCACCAGGGCGCCCAGAACCACAGGACGCCGGGCTTGCCCCGCAGTGATGAGCCGTCGAAGGTGCCGCCGTCCAGGGTCGTCAGGCTGAAGTCAAGGCGATCCGGCGTGGGCGCCGTTCGGCCGCCGTCGCCGCATGCGGTCAGCATGAGTGCTGCCGCGATGAACAGGGCGCAGGCGCGCATCCGGTGCTTCATGAAAGGATCTCCGTCTTGGGCGAGAAGGCCACCCAGGCGAACCAGAAGGTGTCCACGTGATCGACCTTGGCCAGGCGCGTGCCCTTCAGCGGGCCGGAGATCGCCTCGCCGAGCAGGTTCCAGCGGCTGCCGGTGGCGTCGTCGGTGACGTGCTCGCCTTGGCTCTGGGCCGAAAAGCGTAGCCGCCGCCCGTCGACCACCGGATCGAACGCGCCGGTGGCTGCCACTGTGCGGCCCTGGGCGATCTGGTCGGTGTCCAGCGCGGAGGCCAGTCCAGGTTGCGCCCAGATGGTCACCGGCCGCCCGGCGACCTGGAGTTCGGTAACGCGCTCGCGGGCGAGCCGGTCGAGCGTGACGGCGACGGCGACGGCGACGGCGTCGGTGCCGTGGCCGAGACCCACGACGCGCGTCTTGGGTGGCAGTCGCGGGTCGGCTTTCTGATCGAAGAGGAAGGGATCCTCGCCGGGCTGGTCGTAGCCGAGGTACGGATTGCGCCCGTAGTCGCGCGCAACGCCGGTGTCGCGCGACAGCACCCAGCCCAGCGGGTTGGCCTGGCGCCATTGGCCGAAGGGGACGGTCGCCACCGCCACGCGCTGCAGCCGCGTGCCGGTCAGCATCCCGGCCACGGCGCGGCCTTCGAGTTGCGACCACAGCGAGCGGGTCTGCCGATCGAACATGACCAGGTCGGAGTTGTACAGCAGACCGGACACGCCGAAGTCCAGCGTCCGCCCCGCGCTGCGACGATCGAAGGCCAGCGCCGAGTTGCACAGCGGGCAATAGGTGACCGCGACCGGCACGCCGCCGATGGTGTCGTTGACGATCTCATGCCAGATCATGATCTGCACCGGATAGGCGCGGCGGTGCGTTCCGACCTCGACCGCCAGCACCGGTTCCTGATCGGCCAGCCAGCCGACCTGGTCGGATCGCTGGAAACGGGGCCGGTCGATGGAGGGGATGCCGTCCGGCGGCGGGCCGCCGCTGACCAGCCGATCCACCTTGACCAGCGGCCGCGGCAGGTCTTTGCCCGCCGGGTCGTCCAGCGCCGATGGCACGTCCTCAGCGGGAGAGGGCCGCGACCACTCCAGCACGACCGGCGTCGGCGAGGCGCCGGTGGGACGCGTTCCAGTGGAATCGCCGCTGGCACAAGCGGCGGTGACCAGCGCGATCACGGTAAGCGCAGCGATCCGGGACGTGAGCATGGCGCTGCTCCCTCCCTCATCGGGATGGCTCCCTTTCACCAGGATGGACGCGGAGACATCCCTCGTGATTGCAAGTGTTCGCCCGCTGACAAAACTGCGTTGCCCCTCGGGGATCGTGTCAGCTGGCTGACAATGCCGGTCGGCCCCACCTGCCATAGCGGGCAGAGTGGACGTGTGACGATACGAGCGGTGTGGAACGGCGTCGTAATCGCCGAAAGCGAGCGGACGGTCCGGGTGGAGGGCAATCACTACTTCCCCAAGGAAGCGCTGAACATGGACCTCCTGCGGCCGGGAAACGGCCCGCTCCGGCGGGTGGATGTCACGGTTGCGGGGACGGATGGCGGGTGAGCGGTGAACCTCCAGAACGCGCAAGAAAGCGACCCCGCGCCCAGTCCCGCGTCGGTTCATCGCCCTTTCGCGGTGCTGCGCATCGGGCTGGTGAGCGGTCTGACCGGGATCTTGTGCTGCGTCGGCCCCACCGTCCTGGCCCTGCTCGGACTCGTCAGCGCGGGCACGGCCTTCGCCTGGGCGACCGAGCTCTACGACTCCTACGCCTGGTGGTTCCGCCTGGCAGGGCTCGCCGTACTCGTAGTGCTGGTGTGGCGGTCGTTGCGGCGCCGTCAGGCCTGCTCGATCGCTGGGATGAAGCGCTTACGCGGGCGGTTGCTCGCCGTGTTCGGCGTCGCGGTGGCCACTTATGCCGTGCTGTGGGGAGTGACCACTTGGCTCGGCACGCTCGCCACGCCGTGAGGGCGTCATCATGTGCGTGTGCCCAGACTTCGAGGAATGGAAGCGGCTACGCGGGCGGGCGGCCTTGAACCGCCGCAAGGAACCCCATCGCGCAGGGCCGTGAGGGCGCCACGAGGGCGCCTGTCTGTGGACTGCTCAGTAGCGGCGGCGCCGGCTGCTGCGGCGTGACGATGACCTGCCGGGGACGAAGGTCTCTCCCGGCTCACACCGCATAAAGCGGAAAGCCGCGCCGGCCAGGCAGGCGGCGGTCGCGGCCCTGTCGCTGGCCGAGGACGACATCGCGGCATGTTGGTACGCCGGCGTCGGCGTGAACTTCTGCTATGTCCAGGTGACCAGCGCCGAGACCGTGGACCGCGCGGTGCTGGACCGGGGCGAGTGGTCGGCCGGCATCGCCGCAGGATGGTCGCCGCACCTGTATGTGTTCGCCGGTGACCTCCGGGACGGCGGCCGGGTCCATGCCCGGTGTTTCGCACCCGCGCTGGGTCGTCTCCCCGAGCTACTCCCCCGAGCACGGCGACTCATCACCGACGTCGCCACGGCGCGCGCTGCTCGACTAATTGGTCCCCAGGGTTCCATCGCCGCCATGACATCGGATCAATATGGCCGCTTAGTGCATTGTTTCTGCGGGATCCCGCCAATCCCGTGAAGCTGCGCCAAATACATCGGATGTCAACTCTTGTTACGAGCTCATTTCGGTGCTATCTCCTTGATCGATGTCCCATGTGATCGGAGGACTCCGTGGCTCACCCCTCGAGGCGACGAATCAGCGTCAGCCTGATGGTCGCGTTCGCCCTGGCAGCCGGGCTCTCAGCCCCTGCGTCCGCGCAACCAGGCCCGCAGCCGCCGGCCAGTTCGGGCTGGACACCCGATGACTTGACGCTCTGGTACGACAAGCCCGCCAATGACTGGGAGACGCAGGCCCTGCCCATCGGCAACGGTCCCCTGGGCGCGATGGTGTTCGGCGGCGTGGCGTCGGAGCAGATCCAGTTCAACGAGAAGACCCTGTGGACCGGCGGCCCCGGCTCCCCGGGCTACGACTTCGGCAACTGGAAGACACCGCGGCCGGGCGCCATCGCCGAGGTGCAGCAGCAGATCGACCGCGATGGCAAGATGGCGCCGGGCGCCGTGGCCGCCAAGCTGGGCCAGCCCAAGACGGGCTTCGGCGCTTACCAGACCTTCGGCGACCTCCACCTCGACTTCGCCGGCGCGCCCCAGAACCCGGCCGGCTACCGCCGCGAGTTAAGCCTGCGCGAGGCCGTCGCCCGCGTCGGCTACACCGCCGAAGGGGTCCGCTACGAGCGCGAGTACTTCGCCGGCAACCCCGGCAACGTGATCGCCGGCCGGCTCTCCGCCGACCAGGGCGGCAAGGTGACGTTCACCCTGCGCCACACCTCGCCGCGCAACGACAAGACGGTCACGGCCGCCGGCGGGCGGCTCACCATCCGCGGGCAGCTCAGCGACAACAAGATGACCTTCGAGGCCCAGGTGCAGGTGATCACCCAGGGCGGCACCCGTACCGACGCCGGGGACAAGATCACCGTCACCGGCGCCGACAGCGCCGTGTTCGTGCTCTCGGCCGGCACCGACTACGCCGGCACCTACCCCGCCTACCGCGGCGAGGACCCGCACGCCACGGTCACCGCCGCGGTGGACGCGGCCGCCGCGAAGGGTTACGACGAGCTCAAGGCCGCGCACGTCGCCGACTACCGCAAGCTGTTCGACCGGGTGAAGCTGGACCTCGGCCAGACCGCTCCGACGATCCCCACCGACCAGCTGCGCAGGAACTACACCGGCGGCGCCTCGCCAGACGATCGTGCGCTGGAGGCGCTGTTCTTCGCCTACGGCCGTTATCTGCTCATCTCCTCCTCGCGGGAGAACGACCTGCTGCCCGCCAACCTGCAGGGCGTCTGGAACAAGTCGACCAGCCCGCCCTGGTCGGCCGACTACCACGTCAACATCAACCTCCAGATGAACTACTGGCTCGCCGAGCAGACCAACCTGCACGAAACCACCACGCCGTATGACCGCTACATCTCGGCCCTGGTCGCGCCGGGCCGCAAGACCGCCCAGGACATGTACGGCGCCCGCGGCTGGGTGGTCAACAACGAGACCAACCCCTTCGGCTTCACCGGCGTGCACAACTGGGCCACCGCCTTCTGGTTCCCCGACGCCGCCGCCTGGACCACCCAGCATCTCTACGACAGCTACCGCTTCACCGGCGACGTGAGCTACCTGCGTGAGACCGCGTACCCGGTCATCAAGGGCGCGGCGGAGTTCTGGCTGGACTTCCTGCACACCGACCCGCGCGACGGCAAGCTGCTCGTCTCCCCGAGCTACTCCCCCGAGCACGGCGACTTCTCAGCCGGGGCGTCGATGTCCCAGCAGATCGTCCGCGAGGTGTTCACCAACGCCCTGGCCGCCGCCAAGAAGCTGAACGTGGACGAGGACTTCCAGGCCGAGGTGAGCGCCGCCCTGGCCAAGCTCGACCCGGGCCTGCGCATCGGCTCCTGGGGCCAGCTCCAGGAATGGAAGAGCGACTGGGACTCCAAGACCGACACCCACCGGCACGTCTCCCACCTGTACGCCCTCCACCCGGGCAACCAGATCGCCCCGGGCACCCCGGAGGCCGAGGCGGCCAAGGTCTCGCTGACCGCGCGCGGCGACGGCGGCACCGGCTGGAGCAAGGCCTGGAAGATCAACTTCTGGGCGCGGCTGCTGGACGGCGACCACGCGCACAAGATGCTCGCCGAGCAGCTCAAGGCCTCCACGCTGGACAACCTGTGGGACACCCACCCGCCGTTCCAGATCGACGGCAACTTCGGCGCCACCTCCGGCATCGCCGAGATGCTGGTGCAGAGCCAGCACGACGTGGTGCACGTGCTGCCCGCGCTGCCCTCCGCCTGGCGGGACGGCTCGGTGTCCGGCCTGCGCGCCCGCGGCGACGTCACCGTGGACGCCACCTGGAAGGACGGCGCCCCCGCCACCGTCACCGTGCGCCCGGGCAAGACCGGGCCCATCAAGGTCAGGTCGCCGTTCATCGCCGGCCGCTACCGCGTCTACGACGAGCAGGGCCACGAGGTCGGCCCGCACCGCGACGGCGACACCTTGAGCTGGAACGCCCGCGCGGGCAAGGCGTACACGATCCAGAACGAGGCGGCCGTCGCCCTGAAGACGCCCGCCACGGCCAGGCCGGGCATCGCCTTCGAGGCCCAGGTCACGGTCACCGCCACCGGGCGGCGTGCGGTGCCCGCCGCCGCCGTGACGCTCACCGTGCCCCAGGGCTGGACCGTCGAGCCGGTCACCCGGCACCTGGTGGCCGTGGCGCCCGGCGAGAGGCGTACCGCCGCCTTCACCGTCACGCCCGGACCGGCCGACGGCTCGCGCCGCGCGGTGCTGTCCACGGCGGTCACCGGCGACTCCTGGAAGGGCGCGGCCTCCGCCGTGCTCGCCCTGGAACCCTGCGCCCCGCCCGAGAGCGGCTCGGTCCTGGTCGCCTGGGACCCGCAGGAAGGCAGCACGGTCGCCGACGCCTCGGGCAACGGCCGCAACGCCACCGTCACCGGCGCCGCCGCGTACGACGCCACCGCCCCATCGGGCAGCGGGCTCGTCCTCGACGGCACCACCTACCTGACCACCGCGGACACCACCCTCGGACTGGTACGCGAGGCGACGTTCGCCGCCGAGGTCAAGATCGCGGGCAGCGGCTACCGCCGGCTGTTCGACTCCCAGCGGTCCGGTGACCCCGGCACGGACGGCGTGCTCCTCGACGTGACCCCGAGCAACACGCTGCGCTTCATCGGCGCGGGCGTGAACGTCACCCTGAACACCACCCTGCCCACCGGCCGCTGGATCGACCTCGTGGTCACCCTGGACCGCGGCGGCGCCCTCACCGCCTATGTGAACGGCGAGCGCAAGGCCACCGGCCAGGCCACCTCCGACGGCATCACCGGCTGCACCTCGCGCCCGCTGCGCTTCGGCGCCGACCAGGGCGGCGGCCAGCGACTGACCGGCGGGCTGGACAGGGCCGCCATCATCGCCAGGACGCTGACCGCCGACGAGGTGAAGAACTGGCGGCAGCTCGCCTTCTGACGTCCGCTCCTTCGCGGCGTGCGTCCGGAGCCGGATGGGACCCCACGTCCCATCCGGCTCCTTGCGCTTTCGGCGCCCCCGCGACCGTGTGGCTCGGCCGACATCTCGCCATGGTACGGACGACTGTCCGCGAATGTGGTGACGCTGCGTACCGTCACGCTTGCCCGGCTCTTGACAGCAATCGCGCCGCACATCATTCTGAGGCCAGCCGTGCGACCGGTATACGGACGATTGTCCGCCGCTGGCTCACTTCCCCCAGCACCTAGGAGCACTCCATGAGCAGCGCCACCGACCGTCCCCCAGGCGGCACCTCCCCCGTGAGCTCCCAGCAGGTGACGAAGGCCTCCGTCGCGATCGGGTTCGCGGTCCTGTGCGCCTCGTACATGCTCAACGCGATGGACCGGCAGATCTTCTATCCCCTCTTGCCGGAGATCCGGGCCGAGCTCGGCTTCTCCCTTGACCAGGGCGGGCTGCTGGCCACCGGTTTCACGCTGGGACTCGCGCTCGCCGGGCCTCCGGCCGGCTATCTGGCCGACCGGCTTTCACGCAAGGCCATCATCCTCGTCAGCGTGCTCGTCTACTCGCTCGGCACGCTGGCCATCCCGCTGGCCGCGGGCTTCGTCGACATGAGCGTCTACCGCCTGGTTTCCGGGGTCGGTGAGGGCGTCCAGGCCACCGTCCTGTACGCGGTGATCGGGGCGTTCTTCTTCCACCGCCGCGCGCTGGCCGCCGGCGTCGTGGGGGTGGCCTTCGGCCTGGGCGTCTTCCTCGGTCCGCTCCTCGGCTCCTCGGTGGCAGGCAGCTGGGGGACCTGGCGGGCGCCGTTCTTCCTGTTCGCCGCCGCCGGTCTCGTCATGAGCCTGCTCATCGCGGCCACGGTGTCGCGCACGATGACCGAGGCGGTCACCGGCACGACCACCGAGCGCGACGCCGCGTCCTACGACCATGTGCCGGCCTCCCCTTACAACCGCAACACCCTCGGCATGGGCATCGCGTGCGCCGTGTCCGGGCTGGTCTTCTACGGCTACCTCGGCCTCTACCCCACCTTCCTGCGCGACGGGCTCGGCTTCGCCCCCGACCAGGCGGCCTTCGCCGTGTCCATGGGCGGCCTGGGCGCCATGATGGCCCTGCCGGCCGGCTGGCTGGGCGACCGGCTCAACCAGCCCCGCCTGCTGATGTTCGCCATGGTCGCCACCTCGGCCACCGCCTACCTGATGTATCAGGTCGCCACCTCGGCGCAGGCGCAGTATCTGCTGTCCTTCCTCATGGGCACGTTCGCCAGCGGCTTCCTGTTCACCAACTGCTCCACCGCCATGCAGCGGGCCGTCCGCCCGCACCACGTCGGCCGCGGCGCTGGGCTGTTCATCCTGTCCTACTACGTGGCCGCCGCCTTCTCCGGCCTCCTGTTCGCCCGCCTGGTAGGCGCCCTCGGCTGGGATGGCGCCGGCCTCTGGCAGCTCACCCTCCTCCCCATCGTCGGCGTCGCAGGCCTCCTCCTCGTCAACCCGGCCAGGATGGTCCTCCCACGCGCCCCCAGGTAAAGGCCGTCTGCGGGCCGTGCTCGTGCAAGCGGCCCGCAAGCATGCCGAAACAGTGTTCCGGGAGAGTCAGGGTTCGTGAGCGCGCTCGTCCTCGACCCCAGTCTTCCCGAGGGGCACCGCCTGCTGATGGCCACCCGCCCCGAGCTCCTGCCCCCTGATCCGGAGCGGCCCGCCTGGGGCGGGCGGATGCCCGGTGACGTCCTGACCGCCCTGCCCCTATCGGCACTGTGGGGTGTCCTCCCGCTCGTCGTCGGCCTCGTCCACCGTGGCCGGCGCGTCCTCCTCACCGGGCTGCTGCTGCAGGCCGCATTGCTCGCCGTCTGGATCCGGTACGGCCCCACGACGTTCTTCCTCGCCGCCCTGACGGTGCAGGCCACAGCCTTGCTGGTGCTCGTGGCCCTGGCGGGGGAGTCCCCTGTGGCGAGGTACGGCCGCCGCTACCGCGGCCGGTACGTGAGCGCCGCGATGCTGGAGCCGCTGGATGCCGCGCTGCTGGAACGGACGGTGGACGCCACGGCGACAGTGCTGCGCTCCAGGCTCGATCGGGACGGCCTGCTCGACGGCATCGCGAACCGCGTGATCCTGCCCCGCCAGGAGTGGGAGATCGCCGAGACGCTGACCGAGCTGACCCGGCTGCGGCGCGAGCAGGCGGGCGCGCGGTCGGGCCGCGTCACCGAGCGCATCTCCGCCATGCTCGAATCCCAGGAGGAGGCGCTCAAGGTGGCCACCCGGGCGCTGGCCCAGCGAATCTCGTCCCTGGAGGAGTACGCGCGGCGCACCGAGGAGGCCGAGGAGGTGTACGCCGAGTGGCGGACCCTGCAGGACCTGGCCGATGACGGCGACGCCTACCGCGAGCTGCTCTCCAGGACCGTGCGCGACGACCTGGCGGCCGAGGAGGTCGGCGAGCTGGCCGAGCGCGCCGGGCGGCTCGAGGCGTCCCTGCGCGACAGCGTCGAACAGGCCCGGCTCGCCGGCCTCACCCTGATCCCCCGGGAGGGCTGACCCGTGCCGCGTACCTCCGATCGCATGCGGCGCCTCATGGCGCCGTTCCCGGCGTGGATCCCGCTCCTCGGCGCCGCCGTCCTCCTCGCCGAACTCGTCATCGGCATCCCCATGGCCGTCGGCAGCGGATCCGCCCCGGCGCCCCGTTCGATGACGAGCCCGTCCCCGCGCGTGACGGCCGCCACTCCCGATCCTCCGTCCTCCGAGCCGTCGCCCACCCCCACCCGCGTGACGCCCACTCCGTCCCCGAGCGGGCCCGAGGTCACGAGAATCCCCGAGGGGACCGTCGTCGAGCTCCGCCGCCACCGGGGCCGCGGCTCTCCCGTAATCGGCAGGGTGACCGACGCCAAAACCGGACTGTCGTTCGCCGAGCTGGGCTCCCCGTGGCGGCGCAGCCGCCCGATCGATGACGGTCCCATCCAGGACGGCCGCTACAACCTGCGCCAGACGCTGCTGACCGAGACCTACGGCCCGGACGACGATCGCGAGTGGTGGGCCGACATCGACTCCCAGCATCTATGGTCCGACCTCGACGCCGGAGACAGTCTCTACGATGCCGCCCGGGCGATGCTCGACCACAAACAGGCCGGCGCGTTCCCCGCGGGGACGACGGGCCGTGACCTCGCCTCGCAGCCGTGCGGCGCGGCTGGCTGATCGCCCGGATGATCCAGATGCCACCGAGCCCGGACGGCCGCAAGGCCAGGCGGGAGCTGTCGGTCGCCATCGCGGTCGACACCGGACGCCCCCGGCCCGCCGTCCTGTGGATCACCATTCCCGACACGCACCAACGCCTGTGGCCGGACGTCGACACCCTGGTGCGGTCCCTCAGGATCGTTCCCCGGCGCTGAGCCGCATGGTCGCGGCGCGGCGGCCCCACTAGCAGAACGGAATTATTCGTTCCCGTATAATGGACGTATGACCACCACTCCCATGAGCGGCCGCAAGGCCCAGGCAGCGCGTAACGACGAGCTGATCCTCCAGGCGGCCCGCGCGGTCTTCACCGCCGATCCGGGCGCGCCCATCGCGGCCGTGGCCGAGAAGGCGGGCGTCGGGATCAGCGCACTCTACCGCCGTTATCCCAGCAAGGAAGCCCTCCTGCAGAAGTTGTGCGGCGACGGGCTCGAGCTCTACATCGAGGTGACCGAGCGGGCGCTGGCCGACGAAGGAGACCCGTGGGAGGCGTTCGCCGGATACCTGCGCGGCATCGTGGACGCCGACACCAACTCCCTGACGATCAAGCTGGCGGGGACGTTCCAGCCGACGGAGGAGCTGGGCCGGCTGGCGGTCAGGGCCGGCGGCCTGGCCACCGAGATGCACCACCGGGCGGTGGAGGCCGGGGTGTTGCGCCCGGACGTGACGCCGGCGGACATCGCGCTGCTGTTCGAGCAGATCGCCTCGATCAAGCTCGGCGACGACGAACGCACCTCCCAGCTGCGCCACCGCTACCTGGCGCTTGTCATGGACTCGCTGCGGGTGCCGCCGGCGCACCGAGGGCTCCCGGGGCCGGCCCCGGAGGACGAGGAGCTGTCGGCCCGCTGGTGGCAGCCGTCCTAGTCCTCGCGGCCCGTCCGGTGGAACAGGCCCCGGCCGCCACGGTCATCGTCCGCGAGCTGTCGGTTCAAGGCCACGGTGCGGCGGGCCCGGGCGACGATCGGGGCGTCGGCGAAGCGGCCGTCGGGCAGCGCGACCGCGCCGATCCCCGAACGCTCGGCATGCTCGGCCGCCTCGACGATCTCGGCGGCCCTGGCCGCCTCCTCCTCGGTGGGGCGGAACGCCCGCCTGATCGCGGGGATCTGACGCGGGTGGATGGCGGTCCTGCCGAACAGGCCGAGCGCACGGCCGGCCCGGCAGGAGGCGACCAGCCCGGCCTCGTCGTTGACGTGCGGGTAGACGGACATGGAGACCGGCGGCAGGCCGGCCGCGGCGGCGGCGAGCACGACCTGCAGCCTGAGGTGGTTCATGGCGCTCTCGTCGGTGATGGACAGCTCGGCGGCCAGGTCCTGCTCGCCGAGCGCGACGCCGGCCACACGCGGGTGCGCGGCGATGTCCCGGGCGGCGACGATCCCCGCCGCCGACTCCAGCAACGCGTACGCCCGCGCGCCGGCGACCATGTCCAGCACCGCGGCCGACTCCACCTTGGGCACCCGCACGGCGGCGGCCAGCTCCCCCACCGCCGCGAGGTCGGCCTGCCCCCGCTCGGTGGCCAGGTCGTTGATCCGCACGTGCACGGGGACGCCGGTTGTCCCCGCGCGCAGGTAGGCGGCGGCGTTGGCGCGGGCCTCGTCCTTGCGCGCGGGCGCGACCGCGTCCTCCAGGTCGATGATGACCACGTCGGCGCCGGACGCGACGGCCTTGGCGAACCGCTCGGGCCGGTCGCCGGGGACGTACAACCAGGTCACGGGCGCCCAGGGCACGCTCATGCGATCACCCCGGCCGCGCGCAGCGCCGCGATCCGCTCGCCGGAGTAGCCGAGCTCGGCGAGCACCTCGTCGGTGTCCCGGCCGAGCGGCCGCCCCGGCCAGCGGATCTCGCCGGGCGTGTCCGACAGGCGGAACATCACGTTCTGCATGGTGAGCGAGCCGAGCTCCTCGTCGGGCAGCTCGACGAACGTGCCCAGCGCCGCGTACTGGGGGTCCTCGGCGATGTCGGTCACGTCGTAGATGGGCGCGACCGCGGCCTGGACCTCCTCGAAGCGGGCGATGACCTCGGCGGCGTCGCGTTCGGCGATCCAGGAGCCGACGGCCTCGTCCAGCTCGTCCACGTGCTGGACCCGGCCGTGCCCCGTGCCGAACCACGGCTGCTCGACCAGGTCGGGCCGCCCGACCAGGGTGACGACGCGCTCGGCGATGGGCTGGGCGCTGGTGGAGATCGCCAGCCAGCGGCCGTCGCGGGTGCGGTAGGTGTTGCGCGGGGCGTTGCTGCTCGAGCGGTTTCCGGTCCGCCGCGGCACGACGCCGAGGGCCTTGTAGGCGGTCATCTGCGGTCCCAGCAGGCCCAGGATGGGCTCGATGATCGCCATGTCGATGACCTGGCCGCGTCCCGTGCGGTCACGGGCGTGCAGCGCCACCATGATCGCGTACGACATGGCGAGGCCCGCGATGCCGTCGGCGAGGGCCAGCGGCGGCAGGGTGGGCGGCCCGTCGGGCTGCCCGGTCATGGCCGCGAACCCGCTCATGGCCTCCGCCAGCGTCCCGAACCCGGGCTGCCGGGCCATCGGCCCGCTCTGCCCGAACCCGGTCATCCGCGCCACGATCAGCCGCGGGTTGAGCTTCATGAGCTCGTCGGGGGCGAGGTTCCAGCGCTCCAGGGTGCCGGGGCGGAAGTTCTCGATCAGCACGTCGGAGCCTTCGGCCAGGCGGCGCAGGATCTCCTGCCCCTCCGCGCCGGACAGGTCGACGGCCACGCTGCGCTTGTTGCGCGACAGCGTCTTCCACCACAGGCCCACGCCGTCCACGGAGGCGCCGTGGCCGCGCGACGGGTCGCCGCGCCGGGGATGCTCGATCTTGATCACGTCGGCGCCGAAGTCGCCCAGCATCATCGCGGCGGAAGGACCGGCGAACAACGTCGCCGCGTCGATGACCCGCAGGTCGCCCAGGCTCGTCATGGGTATGTAACTTATAAGAAATATGTCATAGGTCAACCTTTGTGACTGCAATACGGGACACTGGGGATATGTCAGGCACCGAGCCGCGGCCGCCCATGAGCAAGGCCGACTACGTCTACACCGTGCTGCTCGACGAGATCCGCAGCGCGCGGATCCCCGGCGGCACGGCGTTGCGCGCCGGGCACGTGGCCAGGCGGCTCGGTGTGTCGGTGACGCCGGTGCGCGAGGCGCTGCGCAGGCTGGAGAAGGACCGGCTGATCAGCTACGAGGCACATCACGGGGCGACCGTGGTGGACCTGGGAGACGACGCCCTGGCGGAGTATTACGGCCTGCGCGCGGTCGTCGAGGGCCTCGGCGCGCGCCTGGCGGCGGCCCGGATCACTCCGGAGGAGCTGGCGGAGCTACGCGAGCTGCACGCCGCGATGGCCGCAGACGCGGCGGAGGGCGGCAACGGCCGGCTCGGCGAGCAGAGCAGGCGTTTCCACCTGCGCATCGTGGACATCGGCGGGCCCGCGTTCCTGGGCGCGCACGCCAGGGCGGTGCGCAACAGCCTCCCCGTGCCCGCCGAGGCGTCGCTGTGGCTGGACGACGCCCAGGTCAAGGTGCAGCTGGAGGCGCACGAGGGCATCCTGGCCGCCCTGGAGTCCGGCGACGGCGCCGCCGCGGAGCGCATCATGATCGACCACGTCCGCCAGGCCGGCGAGTTCCGCGCCCACCGCTGACCCATGTGCCACTCTGGTGCTCTGGCAGACGGCGACCCGGAAGGACGGAGACCGTGGCGGACGCGTGGATCCTGCATCCCGACTACCGCACTCCACCGATCCCCCAGGGTGTCATGCCCGGCCCCTGGCGGCACCCTGACGGGGGCCAGCTCATGAACGGCGTCTACGAGCGCCTCCTGCCGGATCGGCAGGCGGAGATCGTGACCGTCTGGTTCGGCTACCCGCTCAGCCGCTGGCTCGGCCCACGCATGCCGCGCTTCAGCAACCCCATGGTGTCGCCGTGGAACCCGGTGCTGTCCCTGGGGGTGGCGCTCGACCCCACCGCGCCCGTGCCGTACGCGGATGAGCTCTGGTGCGACCGGTGGATCGCCGAGGCGCTGCTGTACGGGCGCAAGCCGTACGGGGCGTTCACATTGCCGCCCGAGGAGGCGCTGGCCTGGCTCGCCGAATGCGGCGGCGCCGGGCTGGTGTACCAGGCGCGGGTGATCGGGGAGGTGATCCGGGTGGTGGCCGGGCGGGCGGAGCCGTACGCGCACCTGTTCGACCTGGACGCGCTGATCGCCGACTACCGGGACGTGCTCCCGCCGGAGCCTGCCGAGCGGGAGGCCGCGGCGCTGGAGGCGCACCGCCACCGCTCCCCCGCGCTGGACTACGTCCTGGGCGACGACGGCGAGGCCCGTTTCGCGCTGACCCCGCTGTCGGTACGCGGCCTCACCCTCGGCTACCCGCCCGGCGAGACCGCCGCCCGCATCGCCGCCGAGGCCATGGCGTGAGCCGGTAGGCTGGGAGGGTCATGATCAAAGGCATCCTGTTCGACCTCGACGGCACCCTGCTCGACCACCGGGCCGCCGCCGACGCCGCGATCATCGGCTGGCTGTCGGCGCACTCCCCCGGCCACCCGCGCCTGGCCGATGTGCCCGGGCTCTGGGCCGGGCTGGAAGGGCCCTATCTGGCGATGTGGCAGGCGGGCGAGTGCTCGCTGCAGGAGCAGCGGCGCCACCGCCTGCGGGCGCTCTGCCGGGAGCTGCTGGTGGACGAACCGGGCGATCTGGACGCGGCCTACGCCGACTTCGCCGAGCGTTACCGTCAGGGCTGGGCCGCCTACCCGGACGCGGCCGAGGCCGTGGCGGCGCTGTCCGGGCTCGCGCTCGGCGTGCTGACGAACGGCGGGCAGCGCATGCAGGAGGCGAAGGTCCACGCGATCGGGCTGGCCGGGCCGCTGGGGACGGTGCTGACGGGCGAGGTGCTCGGCGGCTTCTTCAAGCCGTCGCCCGCCGCCTACACCGGGGCGGCCGCCGCGCTCGGGCTGGCGCCGGAGGAGGTGCTGCTGGTGGGCGACGACGTGGACAAGGACGTGACCGGGCCGGCGCCGACCGGGATGCGCTCGGTCTGGCTCGACCGCCTCGGCGTCGAGCCGGCGCCGCCGGGTTTCCCCCGCATCACGACGCTGACCGACCTGCCCGGCCTGGTCCGCTGACCCGTTCCCGCACTAGCGCGGCTCAGCCGGAGGAGCGCACACTCACCTCGGCCAGCACCGATCCGGCCAGGTCGAAGCCGCCCACGTGCGCCAGATAGTCGCCCTTCGCCAGCGGGTCGCCCACGTACACGCCGCCCGCCTGGCGGACCAGCAGCGCCCCGGCCGCCACGTCCCACGGGTGGGACCCGGTGCCGTACGTGGCGTCCGACCACCCGGCGGCGACGTGGGCGAGGTTGAGCGCGGCGCTGCCGGGCCGCCGCACCGTGGAGAACGACTCCAGGAGCCGCCCGTAGCGCCGCAGCGCCTCCTCCCCTTCGGTGGCGAGGTCGAGCGGCGTGGGATAGGCGCACAGGAGCATCGCCTCGCGGTCGGCGCGCGCGCCGCGGCTGCGGATCGGGGTGCCGTTGCACCAGGCGCCGGCGGTGGTGGCGGTGAACTCGTCGTCGCGCACGGGGTCGTACACGACGCCCGCGACCAGCTCGCCGCGCACGGCGACGGCGATGGAGACGCAGAAGAACGGCAGCCCGGTCGCGAAGTTGGCGGTGCCGTCGATCGGGTCGACATACCAGGTGAGGTCGCCGGAGCCGGTCGCGCCGCCTTCCTCGCCGACGATCGCGCTGCCGGGCACGCGCGCCTCGATGACCGCGCGGATGGCCTCCTCGGCGGCCCGGTCGTGCTCGGTGACGGGGTCGTGGAAGTCGCGCTTGGTGCTCACCTCGGGCCGGGAGCGGAACGCCTTGCAGAGCCGGGGGCCGACGGACCTGGCCGCCTCGGTCGCGGTGTCGAGCAGCTGTGTCTCATCCATCTCGCCTCCAGCGTCTGCGATTCTCTATGTTTACCTGAGTATTTCCGGCAAGTCGGGCGGGCGTGGCCGTGGCGGGCCGTCTGCGTACTGTCCCAGGGGGAGTACGGGGGTGGCCGCGACGCGGTGGAAGCCGGTCCGCTGGTGAGGATCGCGTGCAAGTCCTGTGCGTCCCGCGGGTGGGCGGGTCGTCTGGGGTGCTTGGCCCGCCGGACGCTGTCCACCCCTGTTGGGGGGTGGGGCGGGCACCGTGCGCCGGTCGGGCACACGGCTGGAGGTCATCGAACTGTTCTTCG
>NZ_JBQQBQ010000068.1:0-45770 GCF_052245915.1 Nonomuraea sp. 10N515B | reverse complement strand
TGATGTTGCCCTTGGCCGCCGCGGCCTCGGCGCCCTTGCGCACCAGGTCCCAGAACGTGTCGCCAGGAGCCGCGTGCGTGATGAAGGCGACCGTCATCGTCGGCGCGCCGGAGGCGGAGGCGGGCGCCGATGCCGCTTCGGTGCTCTGCTTGCCTCCGCTGGAACTGCACGCCGCCAACGCGAGCGCCATCATGCCGCTGGTCACCGCTATGGCGATTCTTGATGTGCGGGCCATTGTTCTCTGCCTTTCTGTCCGCCCCGGGCAGATGAGGGCGGGTCGGGGGTGGGCCGTGCTATCTAGCTGTCAGGTGCTGCCGGCGCCGTGTGCGCCGGCAACGCCTCGACCCCGCACCCCCCAGTGCGGGATCGTCAGCGGGAGACCGTGGATGATCGGCTGCCGCGGTGAGGTCACAGATGTTCGCGATCGCCGACGCGGACGGGGCCGCCGGTGGTGATCGACTCGATGGCTGCGAGGGCGATGGTCAGGGCTGCGCGGGCGTCCTCGCCGGTGACCGCGGGAGTGCGGCCGGTGCGGACGCAGTCGGCGAAGTCGGCGAGTTCGGCCACGTAGGCGTCGTGGAAGAGGTCCTGGTCGTAGGTGACGCACTCGGCGGCGACGCCGTCCGGGCCGTACGCGGTGAGGTGAGTCCTGCGGAGGTCGCCCATGGTGAGCATGCCGGCCGAGCCGAAGACCTCGCCGCGTACGTCGTAGCCGTAGACGGCCTGGAAGCTGGCCTCGGCCGTGGCGATGGCGCCGTTGTCGAAGCGGACGGTGACCACGGCGGTGTCGAGCAGGCCATCGGCTTTGAAGTCGGGCCGGACCAGGGCGTCGGCCATGGCGAAGACTTCGACGGCTTCGGCGCCGGGGTTGAGGTAGCGCAGGGTGTCGAAGTCGTGGATGAGGGTCTCCAGGAAAATCGTCCACGGCGGCACGCGAGCGGGGTCGGCCAGTTTCGGGTCGCGGGTGAGGGAGCGCAGGAGTTGGGGCGTTCCTATGGCGCCGGCGGCGATCTTGTCGTGGGCGGCCCGGAAGCCGGTGTCGTACCGCCGGTTGAAGCCCACCTGGACAGGCACGCCCGCTTTGGCGGCGGCGGTGATGGCGCGGTCGGCCTCGGCGAGCGTGACGGCCATGGGCTTCTCGCAATAGACGGCCTTGCCTGCTTGGGCGGCCGCTTCGACGAGGTCGGCGTGGGTGCGCGCCGGGGTGACGATCACCACGGCGTCGATGTCCGGATCGTCGAGCAACTCGCCGACGTCGGTCGTCACCTTGGGGCAGCCGAGCCGATCGGCCAGGCGCTGCGCGGCGCCGGGGACCGGGTCGGCCAGCGCGGCGAGCCGGACACCAGGTAGACGGTGGGCCAGGGTCTCGGCATGGAGGGCGCCCATCCGTCCGGCTCCGGCAAGGCCGACGGCGAGGGGCTGCTGGGTGGTCATG
The DNA here is from genome assembly GCF_052245915.1 of Nonomuraea sp. 10N515B. Classification (NCBI taxonomy): domain Bacteria; kingdom Bacillati; phylum Actinomycetota; class Actinomycetes; order Streptosporangiales; family Streptosporangiaceae; genus Nonomuraea; species Nonomuraea sp. 10N515B. The sequence continues at coordinate 44,335 of NZ_JBQQBQ010000068.1, read as the reverse complement.
CGCGGTCTCCGTATGTCGGGTTTCAGAGGGTGAAGGCGGAGCGGAAACGCTCCAGGGCCAGGGCGCTGTCGCGGGAGGCCCACGCCTCCATCGCGACCGTGCCGTCATAGCCGAGGTCGGCCAGAGCACGGGCGACGGCCGGGTAGTTGATCTCCCCCGTCCCCGGCTCGCGGCGGCCGGGTACGTCGGCCACCTGGATCTCACCGATCAGGCCCGCGGCATGGGCCCGGCGGACCAGCTCGATCAGGTTTCCCTCGCCGATCTGCGCGTGGTAGAGGTCGAGGTTCATCCGCAGGCCTGGCCTGTCCACGGCGGCGACCAGGGCCAGGGTGTCGGCGGCCGTGGCGAACGGCACGCCGGGGTGGTCGACAGCGGTGTTGAGGTTTTCCAGGGTGAAGATCACACCGGCCCGTTCGCCCAGCTCGGCGAGGCGGGTGAGCGTGCGGTGGGCGGCCATCCACATCGGTCCGGTGGCGTCGCCGGTCACCGGCGTCACCGGCAGGCCTTTGTCGTCGAGGCCGGTGCCGTGCAGGTTGAGCCGGGGGCAGCCCAGCCGCTCGGCGGCCTTGACCGACTCCTCGGCGGTGCGCAGCAGCTCCGCCGCCCCCTCCTCATCGGTAAGGCTGCCGCGCAGGTAGCCGGTCATCGAGGAGAAGACGGCCCCCGTACGCACCAGCGTGGCCAGGTCGTGCCGGCTCCAGTCCCAGATCTCGACCTGGAACCCGGCGTCATGGATGCGCCGCGCGCGCTCCTGGATCGACACGTCCGTGAAGACCATCTCGGCGCAGACCGCCAACGTGTACATCGTCACCCATCCGTCTATAACGTTCTAGTCTTTTAGCAGTAGGCCAGCAGGCGGACCGCCTTGTCAAGGGTCCGCAGTGCCGGTGACTAGAACGTTGCAGTAGGGTGGAGCAGCGTCTTCATAGGACGGTTCCATCGAGGAGGGCAGCAAGTGCCACGAACCCCCGCGGGCTCGGAGGGGAGACGACCGACCCTGGCCGACGTCGCCGCACGGGCGGGCGTGTCCACGGCGCTGGTCTCCATCGTCATGCGAGGGGCCAAGGGCGCCAGTGCCGACACACGTGAGCGGGTGCAGCAGGCCGCGAAGGAGATCGGCTACCGGCCGGACGCTCGGGCGCGGCTGCTGCGCAGCAGCCGGTCACGGCTGCTCGGGGTGCAGTTCGGGCTCCAGCATCCGTTCCACACCGATCTGGTGGAGGGCATCTACGCCGCGGCCGAGCCGGCCGGCTACCAGGTCGCCCTCAGCGCCGTCACGGCCGGCCGCAGCGAACGGCACGCCGTCGAGACCTTGCTCGCCGATCGGTGCGAGGCCCTGATCCTGCTCGGCCCGCAGGCCCCGGCCGCCCAGCTGGCCGAGCTCGCGACCCAGCTGCCGGTCGTCTCCGTGGCCCGCCGGCTGCGCGGGACGACGGCCGGGGTGGACGTCGTACGGACCGCCGACGACGAAGGCGCCCGCCAGGCCGTCGAACACCTGGTGGCGGCCGGCCATCGCGACATCGCCCACATCGATGGCGGCCGGGCACCGGGCGCCGCGGACCGGCGCCGGGGCTATCGCACCGCCATGAGCCGGCACGGTTTGAACCGCTATATCCGGATCGTGCCCGGCGGGCTGACCGAGGACGATGGGGCGGCGGCCGCGCGCGCCCTCCTTGGCGGCGATCCCCGGCCGACCGCCATCCTGGTCTTCAACGACCGCTGCGCCACAGGCGTCCTGGACACGTTTCTGCGCGCCGGCCTGGCCGTTCCTGGCGAGATCTCGGTCGTGGGCTTCGACAACAGCCACCTGGCCCGCCTGGCCCACATCGACCTCACCACCGTCGGGCAGGACATCCCGCGCCTGGCGCGCCTGGCGGTGGAGCGAGCCATCGCACGACTGGAGGGCAAGCCGGTGGCCGAGAAGGAGATCGTCATCACCCCGCATCTCATCATCCGCGGCACCACAGCCGCCGCTCCCGTATAACCGCGCCGCAAACTCCGCAGGAGCAGGCCGAACGAGCCGGCCATCCATTCTCCTCGACAGCGCCTACCGGGTCTGGTCGGTGGGGCGGATGAGGATCTCGTTGACCGCGACGTGCTGCGGCTGGGTGACCGCGTACACGACAGCATTGGCGATGTCCTCGGGCTGCAGGGTGCGCATAGAGGTGGCCATCTGCTGCGCGGCGGCCCGCATCGTGGGGTCGGTGATGTGGTCGGCCAGTTCGGTGGCGACGAAGCCGGGCTCGACGACCACGACCCGCACGCCCTGGGCGGTGACCTCCTGTCGCAGCGCCTCGGAGAAGGCGGTGATGCCGAACTTCGTCGCCGCGTAGACGCCGCTGGCGGCCGACGCGACCCGGCCCGAGGTCGAGGAGACCTGCACGACGGCACCCTTGCGCTCCAGCAGGTGCGGCAATGCCGCGTGGACCGTGTACATCGACCCGAGGAGGTTGGTCTCGACCATGCGCGTCCATTCCGTGGTGTCCGCTCCCCCGATCGGGCCGGCGAGCATCACCCCAGCGTTGTTCACCAGGATGTCCAGGGCGCCGAAGCGCTCGACGGTCTTCGCGACCGCGGCCCGCACCGATTCCTGGTCGGTCACGTCGAGTTCGAGGGCCAGCATCTCGCCGGCCGCCTTGTGCACCAGGGCGTCCAGCCGATCGGCGCGCCTGGCCCCGACTGCGACTAGGGCCCCTTCCGCTGAGAGGGCCAGCGCAGTTGCCTCGCCGATGCCCGACGACGCTCCAGTGACGAGGGCGACCTTTCCGGCCAACGTGTTGTTCATGTTCTTCCTTTCCGAAGAAGCTCACCGGTTCCGCAGCCCGCTAAGCGGACCAGCCGGTCACCTTAGCTTAGCACCAAACCGGACCGGCTGGTCATCTTAGGAAGTACACTGATGAACGGGAGGGAGAGGCATGACTGGAACGACGTCCGCTGTCCCGTCGCGCAGTGACGCGGTGCGCAACCGTCGGCTGCTGCTGGACGCCGCGGCCGAAGCGTTCGCCGAGTGCGGAGCCGAGGTGTCCATCGGGGAGATCGCGCAACGTGCCGGGGTGGGGAAGGGGACGGTCTTCCGCCACTTCTCCTCCAAGGAGGAGCTGCTGGCGGCGATCATGCTCGGCATGCTCGACGAGCTCGTGGACACCGCCACCGCACTGCTCACGGCCGACGATCCCGGCCTGGCGCTGCGCGAATTCATGACCGCCGGCGTAGAGACCTTCGTCAGAGATCGGGCGTTCTGCGAGGTCATCGGGCGCCCGTCCCTGCAGAACGCACAGGTACGTGACGCGATCGATCGCCTGTGCGAGGCCGCGGAAGCGCTCACCGACCGCGCCCGCCAACAGGGTGTCGTCCGCCCTGATCTCACCGGCACCGATGTCGCCCTCCTACTGGCCGGCATCCAGCACACGGCGGCGCCGCTGCTGACCATCGAGCCGCAGGCGTGGCGCCGCTACCTGGAGCTGATCCTCGACGGCATCACCACCTCAACGGGGCGAAGCCTTCCGCATCCTCCGCCACGCCGCCTGCCTCTCGCGAACCCAGGCCCCGATCGGGAGCGCTGATCAGCTGGATCAAGCGCCCGCGTAGGGTTCGGCTCCTGCGTGTTGCGCCTCACCCCGCAAGATCGTAGGCAGCCACAACCGTGGACCAGGGTACGGACTAGCGTCTCCCCAGAGCGCGATGGACAGGCCTAGAAGGCGACCGTGATCGCAGTGGCATCAGCCGGGATGCCGTGTGCGCATGGAGTCGCGAGTGACCACGAAGTTGTTGGAGTCGCACAGAGACGACGCGGCGCAGACCAGTCCGACGGTCTCCGCAGCCGTTGACCCATTGATCAGCGAGTTTGACACGGCCGCTTCGGTGCTCGTCACCACACGGCCCCAGCTCTTGGCGGTCGCGTGCCGCGTCCTCGGAGAAGCGATCGAGGCCGAGGATCGGAGGGCAGCATGAACGCGCGTGAAGCGGAGGTCGGCGCCGCCGCCGAGTTCGGCCGTTACAGGTTGCGCGGACGACAGCCCGAGGTCGCCACGCTGCGGACCCACTTAGCCGCGCTGTCTTCCGGCAGGGGCGCGACGGTGCTCATCCAGGGCAGTCCCGGCATCGGCAAGACCCGCATGCTCACCGAGGCGCGTCACACGACGCGGTTGCCGGATAGGCGGTGGTCGCCCAGTGCGCGGCGGCGTGTATCCCGGGGGAGGTGTCACGACAGCCGACATGGCCGCAGGTCAGGCATTCACGCAGTTCCACCCATTGGCCCCCCGTCTGCAGGCACTCCTCACAGCCGTCGGCATGACCGGCCGGAACGGGCGAACGTGTCCCCTGCACATGGGGACACGAACGTGGGAGCTCCATGATCATGTTGCGCCTTTCCACGAAGTACGGCCCTGCGGATGAAACGCTCTCTTGCCGCATCGCCGCGCACATCGCACGAAGGCGTGAGTTCTGTGCCTGCCGACCGCTGCCTGGGTGGTCTCACAAGAATTTCGCGGTAGCTGTCACGAGTCTGGAGGGCTGTCTTGTCTTAGCTACGTCCGGGTAGCAGCACGTGCCCCGGTGGACAGAGAGGGTTGGACATGAGGATTGTGGTAGTCGGCGGGACCGGGCTGATCGGTTCGAAGCTGGTGACGAAGCTGGGCGAGCACGGTCACGAGGCGGTGGCGGCGGCGCCCGACACCGGCGTGAACACCCTCACCGGTGAAGGACTGGCCGAGGTGCTGAAAGGCGCGTCGGTGGTGATCGACGTGTCGAACTCCCCGTCCTTCGAGGAGAAGGCCGTGCTGGAGTTCTTCGAGACCTCCACGCGCAACCTGCTCGCCGCCGAAGCCGCGGCCGGTGTCGGTCACCACGTCGCGCTGTCGGTGGTGGGTACGGAGCGCCCGCCCGGCAACCCCTACTTCCGCGCGAAGATCGCCCAGGAGAAGCTGATCGAGAACTCGTCGATCCCGTTCTCCCTTGTGCACGCCACCCAGTTCTTCGAGTTCGTCCGGCGCATCGCCGACGAGGCCACCGAAGGCGACAAGGTGCGGATGGCGCCCGTGCTCTTCCAGCCCATGGCGGGCGACGACGTGGCGCAGGCGGTCGGACGGGTCTCGGTGGGCACGCCGCTGAACGGCCGCATCGAGGTCGGCGGACCCGAGCAGTTCCGGATGGACGAGTTCTTCCGCGACACGCTGGCGTCCTGGGGCGATCCGCGTGAGGTGGTCACCGACCCGCGCGCGCTCTACTTCGGGCAAGAGCTGCTGGAGCGGTCGCTGGTGCCGAATGACGGCGCCGCCCTTGGCACGATCCGCTACCGCGACTGGGCCGCCCAGAACGCCGGGAAGTAGCCCACGCGATGACCGTGGTCATCGCGACCCCGGCACGCCATACCGGCCGGACCTGCCCGGGGCCCGGCATCATGTGCCGCCTGGCGGTCGGTGACCATTCTGCGCTGGCAGGTCGTGGTCGGAGGCGGTGCTGAGCGAGACCGGCCGCCACAGGTCGAGCTCCTGAGCCACGTGCTCGAGGTGGGCTTCGACATGGGCGACGGCGTCGGCGCCGAGCTGCAGCCGCAGCGGAGGATCGTCGACGGCCAGGAGGTCGAGGATCGCTGCGGCTGCCTTGCCAGGGTGACGGCCGCCATGGACGCGCCGTACAGACCCGAACCGGCCGGGGCAGAGAAGCCGGCGGCCGAGCCGACGGCGATGACCCGCCCGGCCGTACCTGTACCGCTCCTACGACAACCCGCAGGGCCACTACCGTGACCAGGGCGTGGCCGCGTCGCCGCAGGCGCTCAACGCCGGTCTGACCACTTTGGCGCGCAGCGATCTGCGCAGCGAAATCGCGATTCCGCTGCCGACGCTGGTCATTCACGGTGAGCACGACGACATCACGCCGTTCCCTGCCACGGGCGAGCAGAGCAAGGGCAGCGCCGTGGAGGTCATCCAGGGCGCGCCGCACGGCTGCCACGCCACACACCCCTTGCGGTTCAACCGCACTCTGCTCCCATTCCTGGCGAACGCCTGATAGGCGCAGTCTGGCCAAGGGCGCTCATCAACAGGTATACGGTCGGCGAGAGAAACTCCGGCGCGGCCTCGAACCAATGGTCGTGTAGTGGCGTCCAACAAGATCACAGCACCAAAAAAGGGAGTCATGTGATCATCTGGTGATCCGCAAACGCGCCCCACGCTCCACGCAGCGAATCGACGTGACCTGCCTTCCCGAAGACGTCGTGGCGCTCATCGACGCCCTCGAGCCTGGTGAGAACGTGGTCCTCACGCGTGACGGCGCGTCGATCGCGACGATCTCCAGCACCATTGACGTGGTCCAAGGCGCCATCGTCGATCGCGACGCGCCAGCTGAGGCCAACGATCAAGCACCGATCGACTACGAGAGCGTGACAGTCGTGGCCACCGCGATGGAGCTGTCGACCGCGGCTCGGGTTGCGCTGTCCACCCAGCTCGGGGCGGACTACGTAGTGCTCGATATGCATGCGGCTCCCGCGACAACCGATGTGCTGCTGATACCTCCAGGCAGCCCACAGCTGATCGCAGCGCTCCGATCGATGTTCCCGAAAGCTCGCGTCATCGTCACCGAAATCGAGGACCACGAACTCGGAGTTCAGTACCACGGCCCGGTCCGACGGCTCCTTGACGCCGGCGCTGATGCGTATCTACCTCCGGCGACCCTCCCACACCTGGCCAGGCAGCTTGACTACACACTGAATCAGGGGCGCGAGATCGCCGGCGGGGCCGCGACACCACTGCAGATCGCACCGACCGTGGAGCCGGTAAATCCAGACGACTAATGCGGCTCCGTGGAAGTCCGTTGACGACGTTACCTGTCAGCGGTCCGACGACGGACGGCTCGAAGCAGGCTTCGCCCTCGAGTCGCCGAGCCTCGCGGACACGTCAGCGGCGAGAAGTTCCTCCAATTCGGCGAGATCGCCGTTCTGCGCCGCAGCGAGGAAAACCCGCACGAGACGCCGATGTGCCGCGGCGTCCACCGGCTGACGTCGCTCGGTGGCGATGTGTTCGTGGGCGCGCCGCATGAGCTGCCGCGCATGGTCTGCGCCCAAATGCACCGTTTCGACGAGCCAAGGATTGACGGACGTCTCTCGACGCCTCCGGGCGGACTGGACCACGTTGATGGCGAGCCTGGTGGTGGTCAGCGCAAGAAACGCGGGTGGACTGATGACGACCGAGCGGTCGGCGCGTTCCCACCGGAGCCACGCCTCCTGCACCACGTCCTCGGCCTCGCCCACGTCAAGTGGCCGACCAGGACAAGAGGCCCGTCCACGGTGGCGAGCAGGCTGTTGAGGTACGCGACGTCGGAGGCCAGGCCGCGCAGCGGGTTGGCCTTACGGCGGCTCGGTCGTGACCAACGCCGCCAACGCCGACCCCGACGTCAAGGCCCTCGTGTACGTCTCAGCCATCATCCCCGACCAGGGTGAGAGCGTCTTCGGCCTGGCCGGCAAGTACGAGGGCAGCAAGATCAACAACGACACAATCACGACCGTGCCCTTGGCCTCCGGCGACGCCGACGTCTACCTCAAGACCGAGACCTTCGCTGACATCTTCTCCGCCGACCTGCCCCGCTCCACCAGCGCGCTCCTCGCCGTCACCCAGCGGCCGATCACCTTCAGTGCGCTGAACGATCCCTCCGGCACGCCCGCCTGGAAGACCGTCCCGTCCTGGGCGCTGATCTCCCGCGACGACCACGCCATCCCGGTGCAGGCGCAGCGCTTCATGACCGCCCGCGCCAAGTCCCACACGGTCGAGGTGCCGGCCTCGCACGCCGCACTGATCATCGATCCCGGTGCGGTAACCCGTCTCATTGAGACCGCGGCCCGCGCAACCGACTGATCATTTCTCCATGGCCAGCCCCCGTTCGACGAGGGCTGGCCAATGCGTGCCAGACGTCCAGTCATGGCCTTCTTTGTTCGTGGCCTGGGGATTCCTCGCGGAAGCCGATCTCCCGATGGGTACCGTCGCACAGCGGTTTGTTGCCGGAGTGGCCGCAACGGCACAGCGTCATCCGGTTGCGGGTCTCCAGCGGCCGCCCGTCCGCTCGCAGGACCGGCACTCCACCGGTGACCCACAGCGCGCTGGCCAGTCCGTCCTCCTCCTCCAGGACCGAGACGGCCGGCGGAAGGTCGGGCTCGATCGTCTCGCCGCCGCGTTCGAGGGCGTAACTGTAGGAACCGGACGGGCAGTGGTCGATGCGGCCCATGATGGTGGAGCGCACGTCGCTGTCGGCGGAGTCGGCGAGCATCGCGGCGATCGGCCTGGTGCGTCCGAGGCAGAAGGCGGCGTGGATGCACAGCTCTCCCACCCGCTGGGCCGAGATGCCCACTCCGTCGTGCACGTGCTGCAGTTCTTTGTACGGCCGCATTTCCGCGCTCTCCGTACCGTCGAACCCGATCACGGCGTGGGTTCCGTCGCAGAACGGCTTGGACCCCGAATGGCCGCAGCGGCACAGCGCGTAGGTGTCCTCGGTCTCCAGCGGCTCGCCGGTCTTCCAGGTCATCGCGTCGTTCTCGGCAGAGACGATCTTGAGTTTGCGCCGGAGAGGAACGCCGCCGTACACGACGTAGGGGCCGTCGCGGAGCACGACGATCCGCTGGTGGTCGCCGACGCTCCACCTGCGCCGTTCGGGTGCGACGTATGCGAAGGTGGGGCCGGCCGTGGTGCCCTCGCCGTCGGGCATCCGCATCAAGGCCTGGGCTTGGGCTTTGAGCGCGTACATGGTGCCGGTGGCGACCGCGAGCAGCTTCGGGTTGCCGTTGAATGCCAGCTCCAGCAGGTGCAGGATGGCGCAGTAGGTGTGGTTGAACTCCTCCTGCGCCGCGCCGATCGCACTGCCCGGGTCCGCAGGTCGCGGGTTGCGCCTCATCGGAAGGACGCCGGCCAGATCCATGGAGATCATCTCCCCGGTGGGTCCGGACTCCGGGGTGTCGCCACGCCGATAACGCCAGCCGAGCTTGAGCTCCTGGAAGCGGTAGTAGTGCGCGACCTCGTCCCGTTCCGGGTGGAAGACATCCTGGTCCCCGTCCCAGACCTCGCCGCGGGCGGTCCCCTCACCCTGCTCGACGATCTCCTCCAGCGCTGCCAGCGCGGAGGCCAGACCGTCGACGGCGATCAGCCGGCCGGCGGTGCGCCGGAAATGGGCGGCGCTCACCTGGCGGGCCGGATCGCCGCAGAAGACCGCCTGCTCGCCGAGACGGTCGCACAGGTGGCGCAGTCCCTGTTCGATCGCGGCGTAGAACTGCCCGATCGTCTCGTATGCGTCGCCCTCCGCCGGAGCGCTGGGCGGCGCGGGTTGTTCGATCCGCAGGAACATCTCGAGCGCTTCCGCGCCGAAGGGAACCAGGGACAACTCCAGGGAGCGGTCGCCGTGCGGCAGGGTCCGGGGATGCCCCGGCAGCATCCGCGGCGTATCCAGGCGCGGCCGGCCGCCGACGGCGTTGAGCAGGTTCGCGGCCAGGGCAAGGTGCAGCATCTCCTCGGCGAAGACGCTGCCCACCACCTGGACGGCTTCCGGGTTGCGCTCGGGGTCCAGCGAGTACAGCGCGCACAGGTACGGCGGCAAGGTCGCATGCTCCAGCTCGACCGCCCACTGCAGGTGCTCACGCAGACTGTCGAGCGTGGCGATCCGCGTCTCAAGCAACGTCGCCGCCAGGCCGGGCATCGTCCTCCAGCACCTCGATCGCGTCGCGCAGACCCCGCAGGCCGATCTCCTCGCGCTCGGCGTCCGTCGGATCGAACAGCCAGTCGGTGACCGGCAGTCCTTCATCCGGCTGCCTTGCCTCGACCTCGGTCAGTTCGATCTCGACCTCGGCCTCGAGCTCGATCAGGAACTCGTTCTCACCGCTTGGGACGCTCATGTTTCCTCCATACGTGGTTTGAGTGGATGTCCGGCAGGCCGGCTGACTGCGTGGATCAGCCGCACGGCGGTCTGTGTCCCTATGGGTGGATCTGGATGATCGCCACCGGGCAGGTGGCGTGGTGCAGGACGGCCTGGCTGACCGAGCCGTGCATGAGTGCGCTGAGCTCGTGGCGGTGGTGAGAGCCGACGACGAGCAGGGATGCCTGGGACGCGGCGTGCATCAGTGCCTTGTCCGGCTGGCCGGTGAGAGTTTCCTGGTCGATCGTGACCGTGGGGAAGCGCTCCTGCCATCGGGCCAGGTCGCGCTCGGGCAGGGGCGAGCGACTCCCACTGGCTGATCCTTCGTCACCGACATGCGCCAGTATCAGGGCATTCGTGGTCCGGGCGGCATGCGCGAAGGCGAAGGTGAGCACAGCCTCGCTCTCGCCACGATCGGCGATGCCCACCACGACAGGTCCGGGTGGCGTGACGGGCCCGCGCACGACCACGACCGGGCAGGCCGCCTCTGCCCCGAGTCGGGCGCCTACCGAGCCCAGCAGCAGACCGCCGACTTCGCCGAGCCCGCGGCTGCCCACGACGAGAAGGCCCGCTTGGCGGGAACGGTGCAGCAGTGCGGTGACGGGCTCGCCCTCCGGCAGGCTGGTGGTCACCTCGACGTCGGGCGCAACCGCGTGCGCACGCGCCAGTGCGGTGGCCAGGATGCGTTCGGCGGCGTGCCGGAGGCCGCCTTCGGGTGGCGCTCCTGGCGCCCGTCCAAGCGGTACGCCGAGGAGGGGCCAGATGAAGGCGTGGAGGATCTGCAGCGGCTGCCGGCGGCGTCCGGCCTCGCCGGCGGCCCACTCCACAGCCCGCAGGCTGTCCTCGGAGTCGTCCACGCCTACGACTACAGCGCTCATCAGTGTCGTCCTTTCGAGAAGAGGCCGCGTCCGTTGCTGGTTGCCGGCTACTCGACGAGCTTTCCGACGGTGGATACCTCGCGCATGAGCGCCGCGATCTCGCCGGGAATCGGCGGGATGGCCTCCCGCTCCACCGATCCGGGACCGGACCACACGAGGTTGACCTGCAGCGCGGGGTCGAGGTCCGGGTAGTCGGAGCGGTTGTGGCAGCCGCGGGTCTCGCGACGCTCGAGTGCGGTCTCGATCGTCGCGCGTGCGGCGAGCGCCGCGGACTTCAGGTCGAAAGCGTGCGCCAGGTCCTGGAAGCCGGCGAGGTCCGGATGCACGCCGACGTCGGCGATGCGCGCCTCTACCGCGGCGAGTTCGGCGAGGCCTTTCCGCAGGCCACCCTCGTCGCGTACCACGCCGGCATGCTCGGTCATGATGTCGCGGAGGGCTCGCTGCAGTGAGCGCACGTTCTCGGGGCCGTCGGCGGCCAGGAGCTCGTCCACCTCCGCCCGTGCCGCGTCGAGCGCCTCGGCCGAGCGGCGCTGGGCGTCGAGGCCCGCGGAATACTCGGCCGCCGCCTGTCCGACGATGCGGCCGAAGACGAGGAGTTCGATGAGGGAATTGCCGCCGAGGCGGTTGGCGCCGTGCAGGCCGCTGGCGGCCTCGCCGATCGCGTACAGGCCGTCGACGCCCGTGCCATGGTCCTCGGGGCGCACCCACACTCCGCCCATGGAGTAGTGCGCGGTCGGTGCGATCTCGATCGGATGCTTGGTGATGTCGAGCATCTGCAGTTCCAGGAGCGTCTGGTAGACGCGCGGCAACCGCGTCATGATCGTCTCGCGCGGCAGATGTGACACATCCAGCCAGACGCCGCCGTTCGGGGTCCCGCGGCCTTGTTTGATTTCTGTGTACGCGGCCAGCGAGACGCGGTCGCGCGTGGACAACTCCATGCGCTCGGGGTCGTACCGGGACATGAACCGCTCGCCGAGCTGGTTACGCAGGATTCCGCCCTCGCCCCGGGCCGCTTCGGACACCAGGGTGCCGGCCGCGTTCTCGGGTGCGATGAGCCCGGACGGGTGGAACTGCACCAGTTCGGCGTCGCGGATGCGGCATCCGGCCAGGACGGCGAGGCGGAAGGAGTCGCCGGTGTTCTCGTCCCTGCGGGAGGAGGTGCGCCGCCAGATCCTGGTGTGGCCGCCGGCGGCCAGGATCACGGCGTCGGCATGGATGACATAGCGGCTGCCGTCGGTCAGGTCGAACCCGTAGGCGCCGAAGACCGCGTTGTCGCGGACGAGGATGCGCGTGATGTAAACGGTGTCGAGGACCGGGACTTCGAGCTGCGCCGCGCGGTTGATCAGGGTGCGCTGGATCTCGAGTCCGGTGTAGTCGCCGGCGTAGGCGGTGCGCCGATAGGTGTGGGCGCCGAAGAAGCGCTGCGAGATGCGCCCATCCTGCTCTCGGGCGAACGGCATGCCCCAGCGCTGGAGGTCTTCGATGCCCCGTGCGGCCCCCTCGGTGACGATTTGCACGGTCTGCGGGTTGGCCAGGAAGTAGCTCTCCTTGAGGGTGTCCGCCGCGTGCTGTCGCCAGGTGTCCTCGGGGTCCATCGTGGCGAGTGCCGCATTGATGCCGCCGGCCGCGAGCGAGGTGTGCGCGTCCGCCTTCGGCCGTTTGCCGACCGCCAGGACGCCGACACCGCGCTCGGCGAGTTCGATGGCGGCCCGTAGCCCGGCCCCTCCCGTACCGATGACCAGGACCGACGTGGCGATCCGTTTCTCTGGCGGGTGCATGGTGCTCCTTTGGCCACATCGAAGAAAGCGATTCCGGAAACAAGACCGGGTAGCAGCGTCATTTGTGACAACCATGCCGATGTGAGCCTCTGGTCAGCGGAAACGCCGGCCAGGCGCCGCTACCATGTTTGGTCGCCGGCACGGACCAGCATCTCGTTGACGGCGACCCGCCGCTCTCGCGTGACGATGTAGCTGATTGCGTCCGCGACGTCCTCCGGCCGCAGCGCTTCCATTCCGCCGAGTTGTCGGCGGGCCGCGTCCTGGGTGGTGTCGCTGAGGTGGTTCACCAGTTCGGTGTCCACGGTGCCCGGCTCCACCACGCTGACCCGGACGCGTTCGCTGAGCAGTTCCTGGCGCAGCGATTCGGTGAACGCGTTCAGGCCGGACTTGGTGAGGCCATAGACGCTGCTCCCCGGCCGGGCGACTCGCCCGGCCGTCGAGCTGACGTTCACCAGATCCGCCACCTGCCGCGGGGATGTCGACGCCGCGTAGATCAGGTGCGGGATGGCGGCGTGCGTGACGCGCAACAACGCCGCCACGTTGAGCGAGATCATCCGATCCCACTCCTCGATGGTGGTATGCAGCGCCGAGTTGAGCAGCATGATCCCGGCGTTGTTGACCAGGATGTCCAGGCGTCCGAACCGATCCAGCGTGTCCTGCACCATGTCGTCGGCGCGTTCGGGCTCGGTGATGTCGGCCTCCAACGCGACCGCCTCTCCGCCCAGCTTCGCGATGTCGCACACCACCTGGTCCAGGCGGTCGCGGCGACGGGCGACCAGGGCTACCGCCGAGCCCTCACGGGCGAGGCGGCGCGCGGTCGCGGCGCCGATTCCGCTGCTGGCGCCGGTGACGAGCGCGACGGCTCCGTCCAGCGGCCGATCGTACATGTCTGCCTCATTCCCTTGGGTCGAGGACGACGCGGAAGCGGGCGTCGCCGCGGATCATTTGCTGATAGGCCTCGGCACGGTGGGCGGAAGCGCTCACGACGGCAGGTCGGTTCCGGCCTGTTCGCTCGCCATGTAGCCGGCGTACCAGTCCGGCCAGTTCGGGTCCTCCGCACCGCTGCGCCTCTCGTGCTCGCCGTGCGCGGCCGCGGCACGGCGCAGCGCGCTCGCGAGGTCCGACGTCGAGGCGAACGTGGTGACCGACGGGTCCAGCCGTCCCGGGCGCCGGGTGGTCACCTCCTGCAGCACCCAGCCGTTGCCGTCCGGGTCGCTGAACGACAGGAACGAGCCATAGCTTCTGCGCTGCGGAGCCGGGCCGGGCACCCGGGCGTCGGTCCCGGCGTGATGGAAGACGCCGCCGGCATCGTGGAACACCTCGCTCGGGTCGGCGCCGAGCCGCTTGAGCTCGTCGTACGCGGCGTGGATGTCGTTGACGACCAGGTGCAGGCCCTGAGCCGTGCCCGGCGTCTGAGACGTGACCGACGTGCCGAAGGTGATCGACGCCGACGAGCCGGGCGGGGTCACCTGCACCACCCGGAAGTCCCCACCGGTGGTGATGTCGACATCGAGCCGCCAGCCCAGCGCCGTGTAGAAGTTCTTGGCTCGGTCGACGTCCGAGACCGGCACCACGACGACTTCAAGCTTCATGTCCATGACCGCTCCTCCTGCGTTCGGGCGAAATGCCGACACGCGAGAATCGCGTAATCGGCTGCCGGATCGCACCAGGGAGTGTCACTGGTCAACCGGGACCAGGGACTGCGTCATCGCTACTGTCCACGGGACAGGGCGTCGCCGAGCTCCCTTCTGGAGCTGATCCCGAGCTTGGCGAAGACCTTGCGGAGGTGCCACTCGACCGTACGGGGGCTCAGGAAGAGACGAGCCCCGATCTCCGGGTTGGACAGGCCGTCCCGCACGAGCAGGGCGATCTGTTTCTCCTGCGCCGTCAACTCGTCACTCGTCGAGGCCCCGTTCTTGCGCTTGCGGACGGTCTCGCCCGTGGCGAGCAGCTCGCGGCGGGCCCGCTCGGCGAACGCCTCCATCCCGATCGACACGAACATCTCGTACGCGGTACGCAGGTGAGCCCGCGCCTCGGCCCGCTGACGGTTCCTGCGCAACCACTCGCCGTACAGCAGGTGAGCGCGCGCCAAGTCTGGACGCAGCAGCGTCCGTTCCAACCGCTCGATCGCTTCGCGGTAGAGGCCGTCCGCGGCGGCGGCGTCGCTCAGCAGCGCCCGGCAGCGAGCCAGCAAACCCTGTGCCCAGTCGGTGTCGCACGGCTCTGCCGCATCCGCTATACCGTCGAGCGCACCCTGTGCGACCGTGTGGTCTCCGACGCGCGCTGCCGCCTCGACGAGTTCGGGCAGCACCCACTGGGAGAGAATCAGGTTGGCGGTCCCGGCGCCGGCCTGGGCCGCCGGCAACGCATGCTCATATCGGGCGAGACCGTTGTAAAGGACCGCGGCCGCCCACTGAGCGCCCGCGACGGCATTCAACTGGCCGTCCGCGCCTGCCTGTTCGATCGCGGCGGCGATCAGCGACGAGGCCTCGGCCTCCTTTCCCTGCATCGCCGCCAAAAAGAGCTTGGTGTACTGCGCCATGGGCACGCCCGTTTCGGCGTCGACGGCTTCGGATTCGGCGACGATCGCGGCCGCGGCGGCGAATTCGCCGTTCAGCACGGTCATGGTGCCCAACCCGGAGAGATAGAGGGGAAGCTCGGTCAGGGCGCCGGCCGTACGCACCTCCGCGACCACCCTGAGGAAAAGCTCGCGCATGCCCCGGTCGTCCCAGAGGATCGGGCTCGCGCTACAGGCCGCCCAGCCCCACTTCAGGAAGTCCTGCACGGGATGGTTCTTGAGCGTGGTCATCGCCTTTTGCAACGGGGGGAGCGCGGCGCTCCGGTCGTCGGTGATGAGCAGCGCGTAGCCCTCGATCACGAGATCGAGGGCACGCGGACCACCGTGCGGAGGGGGAAGTTCGCGCATCGCCCGGGAGATCGCCGTGACGCTGTCCGGATCCGCGGTGGCCAATGCCGCCGTACACCACGCGGTCAGGTAGGTCTCCCGCGCGAGGTCCATGTCGAAGGGTTCGAGCCGCTGCGCGGCCGTCAGCAACATCGGCGGCGCCTCCTTGTTGAGGCCGGCCGCGAACGTGATCATACTTCGTACGAGATGTGATCGAGCGCACTGATACTCGCTCTGCGTGCCGCCGTCCGCGATGTCGGCGAATCGCCGCGCGGCGTCGACGTCACCGGCTTGAAGGCTCGCGTCCGCAGCCGCCAGCGCGCGGTCGACGCTCTGCGAGGTGTCGATGGTCAGTGCCACGGATCGCTGCAGGAACGCCGCCGCGGCGGCCAGCCCACCGCGCGCCTGCGCCCGGTCGGCGGACCGTTCAAGTTCGGCGGCGACGGCCTCATCGGGTCCGGGCGCGGCGGACGCGAGGTGCCAGGCGCGGCGATCCGGGTCGGTTCCCGCGTCGGTGACCTCCGCCAGCGCCAGATGCACCGCCCGGCGATTCGCTGCCGTCGCAGACCCGTACACGGCCGACCGCACGAGCGGGTGACGGAAGATCACCCGTACGTTGAACTCCAGCAGCCCATCCGTCCCGCCTGCCAGGGCCGTCGCCGGCGTGACGCCCAGTCGTTCGGCGGCACGCCACACCAGCGAGGGGTCGCCGACCGGCTCGGCGGCGGCGATCAGCAGGAGCAACCGGGTCTGCTCCGGCAAGCCTTCGATCCGGGCCAGGAAGCTCTGCTCGATCCGGCCCGGCAGCGTGTCGGTGCCCAGGAGGCCGAATCCGCCCGCCGTCCGGGTCATGGCCAGCTCACGCGGTAGCTCCAGCAAGGCAAGTGGGTTGCCCTTGGTCTCGGCGACGAACCGATCGCGGATCTGCTGATCGATCCGGACGCGCGTCACCGAGCTCAGCAGAGCGTGTGCGTCTGCGGCCTTCAGCCCGGTGACCTCCAGCTCCGGTAGGCCGAGCAAATCCTTGGACCGCTGCCGAGAGCCGAAGACGAGGGCGACCGACTCCGCAAGCAGCCGCCGGGCGACGAAGCCGAGGACCTGCGCCGAGGCCCTGTCCATCCACTGCGCGTCGTCGACCACACAGAGCAGGGGACTCCCCTCCGAGGCGTCCGACAGCAGACTCAGTACGGCCAGCCCGACCAGGAAGCGTTCGGGCGGCGACCCCCCTCGCATCCCGAACACCGTCTCGAGCGCATCGCGCTGCGGCGCGGGAAGGTTCTCCAGCCGATCCAGCAGCGGCGCACATAACTGATGCAATGTGGCGAAGGCCAATTCCATCTCGGACTCGACACCGACCGCACGCAGCACCCGCATGCCGGCCGCCGCGTTCTCCGCGTACTCCAGCAGCGCCGACTTTCCGACTCCCGGCGCGCCGTGCACCACGAGCACGCGGCTCTCCCCCATGCGGACGGCCGCGATCAGCTGATCGAGGAGAGCACACTCCGACCTCCGACCGAGCAGCCCGACGTTCTCACCGTGCCCGGCGCCCCACTTACGTTGGTCCACGGTCCCCCGCCTTTTTGTCCTAATTACATGACTCTGCATACACCCCGGACACACGCCAGGCCAAGTTTGCTGCTCCCACCGGGGACGTTGGCCCCAGCGAGCGCGGGAGGACACGCATACGTTTGGATGCTCACGACCACAAGCAGGAAGAAGCGAAGTACTACTCCCCGGAAGACATATGAAAAGACACATCTTCGCAACCGCCATCACCGCGCTGACCGCAGCATGTCTCGGAATGCTTCAAGGTCCTTCCCCGGCCGCCGCCGCCCCGGCCGCAGACCCGGCGCGGACGATCGTGACCGACGCTGCGACCAGGTGCGCGTTACTCACGGGACTACGCGTGGACGCTGCGGACATCGGCCTGCCCACCCGCGGCGGCGAGGTCGACTCCGCGACGCTCAACAGCGCCGACCCGGCCGCCGGCCGGCCCGAGTTCTGCCTGGCCCAGGGCAGGGTGCACAGCTTCGATGCCACGGCACCTGACATCAGCTTCCAGGTCAACCTGCCGACCTCTTGGAACAGGAAGTCGGTGCAGTTCGGCGGCAGCGGCTTCAACGGCATCGTCGTCACCGGGCTCGGCGTGGCCCCCGGCTTCGTCAATGACGACCCGGCACAGGGACAGCCACCGATCAACCGTGGCTACGTCACGTTCGGGAGCGACGGAGGCACCGCCGTGGGCACCAGCCCCACCGGGTCCTTTGCTTTGAACAAGGAGGCGCTCGCCAATTGGTCCGGACAGAGCGTCAAACGCACCCGTGATGCCGTCATCACCATCGTGAACAGGTACTACGGCAAACACCCCGATAAGCAGTACTACGTGGGAGCCTCCAAGGGAGGACACGAGGCACTCATCGCCGCCCAGCGATACGGTGACGATTACGACGGGATCATCGCCTACTACCCGGCCATTGAGAACCAGGCGATGGTGCTCAGCTGGTACCACATATGGCAACAGGCATACGGCCGTCCCGGCGGCTATCTCAACCCCGCAAAGCAGCAATTAGTCACCGACGCCGTCTACGGCACGTGCGACAAACTCGACGGTGCCGTCGACGGAGTGATCTCCAATGTCCGGGGTTGCGACGATGCCTTCTCCGTCGAGTCGCTCCGCTGCCCAGGCGGAACCGACAACTCAGACACCTGTCTGTCCGAGACTCAGATCCAAACCCTGCAGACAGCGGCCTCCCGCTACAGCCTCGCGTTCTCGCTGGCGAACGGAGTCACCGGGATAGGCCCCTATCCCGTCTTGCGGGGCGCCGATCTCGCCCCCCTGATGCTCGACAGTGCGGGAAATGGTGAAGCCACCGGCTACCACACGCTCTTCGCTCCGGTGATCCGCTACTTCATTCAGCAGAACGCCGACGGCTCCTTGGTGAATTTCGACTATCGCCAGTACGAGAAGCGCGTCAAGGAACTGTCCGGGCTCCTCAACGCGACGAACCCCGACATCGACCGTTTCGCACACCACGGGGGCAAGCTCATCATCGTCCAGGGCACCACCGACATGGCGGTCCCGGAAGCATTGACCAACGCCTACTACGAACGGATGGCCGAACGCTACGGTCCATCGATCCGCCGCTTCGTGCGCTACTACGTGGTGGGAGGCTACGCCCACGGGATCGGACGCTTCGACCTGGCCTGGGACTCTCTCACAGCCCTGGACGACTGGACGAGCCGAAACAACCCTCCGGCCAACCCAGTGGCGACCGACGCCAACCCCGCCGCAAAGAACCGCACCCGCCCGTTGTGCGAATACCCGCTGTGGCCGAAGTACAAAGGCCATGGTGACGTCAGCCAGGCCAAGAACTTCTCGTGTGTAGGCCAAGGGCACCGCTGACCCGCTTCGGCCAGCGCCTGCACTGTTCGCCGTTGTGGGCCGCGGCTGATGCCGCGTTCCATGTCTCCGATGGCTCGCACGCTCACGCCGGAGGCGTGGGAAAGCTCCTGCACAACCTAGCGGGCGGCGTCGGCGGCGAGCAGTTCTTCCAGGTCGGCGAGGTCGCCGTTCTGCGCGGCGGCGAGGAACGCCCGTACGAGGCGCCGGTGCGCGGCGGTGCTCACCTGGTGGCGTCGCTCGTTGGCGAGGTGGTCGCGGGCGCGACGCACGAGTTGCCGCGCGTGGTCTTCGCCCAGGTCGAGGATCTCGGAGATCCGGCGGTACGGGTACTCGAAGGCTATGCGTAGGAGATAGACCGCTCGTTCGGCGGGGGTCAGTCTCTCCAGCAGCAGCCGGATCACGGTGTCGACCGCCTCGCGTCGTTCGGCTGCCGTCTCGGGGCTGACAGCGCGGTCCGTCGTCTCGGGAAGCCAGGGGCCGGCGGAGGTCTCGCGGCGCCAGCGGGCGGACTGGGCGACATTGATGGCGAGCCTCGTGGTGGTCAGCGCGAGGAATGCGGGCGGGCTGACGACGACCGAGCGGTCGGCGCGGACCCATCGCAGCCACGTCTCCTGCACCACGTCCTCGGCCTCGCCCACGTCCTGCAGGACGCGCAGACCGATCGCGAAGAGCCGGGGCGCTGCGCTGACGAACACCGATGTGGCTCCGTCGCATCTTCTGAGCGACCGGTCATCGGTCTGCTCCACGTGGTCTCTGTACGACTCCAACACGTTCATGGTCACGATCGGCTCCGTTCGCCCCCAGCATCCGGCGATGCAACTGGGACTACGGTCGTTTCCCTGGCCCCTCTATCGCGCCCTGGGAAGAGCCTGGTGGGTACCCTGGTCCGGAGACTGGGGTCCCGTGGTGTGTGTGCCGTCCACGGCAGGTGTCAAGGGCAAATTGCCCGGTTAACATCAGAACGGTAGGCTGCCCGTCGATCCAAGACGGAGCGCCGGTAGCCTCCTATGTTCGACAGTCATCGATCAACGGGCAGACGGTCGGCGGGGGGCAGTGCCCATGGCAAGCAGGGATCCCGGGTTGCAGCTTCGTGGGCGGCAGCTCGAGTGCGAGACGCTGGACCAACTCGTGGCGACGGTGCAGGCCGGCCATAGCTCGGTCCTCGTCCTGCGCGGCGAGGCCGGCATCGGCAAGACGGCGCTGCTGGAGTACACGCGGAGCAGCGCGTCCGGCTGCCGGATCACGAGGGCGGCGGGCGTCGAGTCCGAGATGGAGCTGGCCTTCGGCGGCCTGCATCAGCTGTGTGCCCCGTTTCTGGATCAGCTTGATCACCTGCCGGAGCCGCAGCGCCACGCGCTGGAGACGGCGTTCGGCCTGAGCGCGGGGACTCCACCGGACCGCTTCCTGGTCGGGCTCGCGGTGCTCAGCCTGCTCGCCGACGCGGCCGAGAAGGAGCCGCTGATCTGCCTCGTCGATGACGCCCAGTGGCTGGACAAAGTCTCCGCGCAGACCCTCGCCTTCGTCGCGCGGCGCCTGCTCGCGGAGCGGATCGGGCTGGTGCTCGCGGTGCGCGAGCCCGGCCTCGAACCCGAGTTGACGGGATTGCCGCGGCTCGAGGTGGGACGGTTGAGCGACAGCGACGCCCGCGCCCTGCTGGACTCCGTGATTCCTGGACGACTCGACGAGCGGGTCCGGGACCGGATCGTCGCCGAGACGCGGGGAAACCCGCTGGCCCTGCTCGAGCTGCCCCGGGGATTGACGCCGGCGGAGCTGGCGGGTGGGTTCGGGCGGCCCGACGCGCGGCCGCTGGCCAGCCAGATCGAGCAGAGCTTCCTGCGACGGATCCGATCGCTACCGGCCGAGACGCAGCAGCTGCTGCTGATCGCGGCGGCCGAGCCGGTGGGCGATGTGACCGTGTTGACGCGAGCGGCAGAGCTGATGGGAATCGACGTGGCCGCGGCATCGCCGGCCGAAGCGGCGGGGCTGATCACCATGGGGACCCGGGTGCGTTTCCGTCATCCCCTCGTGCGCTCGGCGGCCTATCGCGTGGCGGCCTCGCAGGATCGGCAGAGCGTGCACCGCGCGCTGGCCGACGCGACCGATCCCCAGTCGGATCCCGACCGCCGGGCGTGGCATCTGGCCGGCGCGACGGCCGGCCCGGACGAGACGGTGGCCGCCGAGCTGGAGCGCTCCGCCGATCGGGCGCAGGCGCGCGGCGGGGTGGCGGCGGCGGCCGCGTTCCTCGAGCGGGCGGCCCAGCTGACCCCCGATCCCGCACGCCGCGGAGCCAGAGCGTTGGCGGCGGCACGGGCCAAGCATCAGGCCGGCGGGTACGACACCGCACTCCAGCTGCTGGACGCGGCGGAACTCAGCCCCCTGGACGCACGCGGACTCGCCCAGTCCAAGCTGCTGCGCGGTCAGATCGTGTTCGCCTCCACCAGTGCCGGCGCCGCCTTGCCACTGTTGCTCAGAGCCGGCAAGCAACTCGAGCCGCTGGACCCCGGACTGGCTCGCGAGACCTATCGTGACGCACTGAACGCGGCGATGACGGCCGGCCGGCTGCCGAGCGGCGCTCAATTGGTGGACGTCGCCAAGGCGACGCTCGCCGCACCGCCGGGGCCGCCACCGGAGCGCAACGATCTGTTCCTGCAAGGCGTGGCCGTGGTGGCCACTGAGGGTTACGCGGCGGGCGCGCCGATGGTGCTGCGGGCCCTGAACGCCTTCCGCGCCGAAGGCGTCTCCAGGGAAGAGGGCCTTGGCTGGCTCTCGTTCGCGTGCCGCATGGCCCATAACGTCTGGGACTTCGACAACTGGTCGGTGCTCTCGGCAAGGCTGGTCGACCTGGCACGCGAGACAGGGGCTCTGTCGGTGCTGCCGTTGGCTCTCCACATGCTCGTGTCGAATCGGGCCCTCGCCGGCGAGCTTGCCGCCGCCGATGCGCTGCTCGCTGAGGCGGTGACGATTGGTGAGGTGACAGGCAGCCGCTTCTTCGCCCAATACGCAGCCCTGGTGCTCGAGCCCTGGAGGGGCCGGGAATCCGCGACACGTCAGGCGATCGAAGCGCTCACGCGAGAGGCGGCCCTGCAAGGGGAAGGCAAGGTGGTTACCGCCACCCAATGGGCGAGCTCGGTGCTCTACAACGGCCTTGGTCGCTATGAGGAGGCCTACGCCGCGGCCGAGCGCGGCTCCGAGCACCCACAGGAGTTCGGAGGCCCGTTCATCAGGTCCTTGATCGAGCTCGTCGAGGCCGCAGCCCGGAGCGGAAGGCCGGCCCGCGCTGCCGAAGCCGCCCAGCGACTCGACGAGATGGCACAGGCCAGTGGCACCGACTGGGCCCTCGGCACCTCGGCGTGCGTGCGCGCCCAGGTCAGCGACGGCCCGGCCGCCGAGACTCTCTACCGAGAGGCAATCGAGCGGCTCAGCCGCACCGAGGTCAGGGTGACGCTGGCCCGCAGCCGACTGCTCTACGGCGAGTGGCTGCGCCGGGAGAACCGCCGCGTCGACGCACGCGAGCAACTGGGCATCGCCTACGAGATGTTCAGCCAGATGGGGGCCGAGGCGTTCGGGGAACGCGCCCGGCGCGAGCTTCAGGCCACCGGCGAGACGGTACGCAAGCGCACCGCCGAGGAGCGCGTCACTCTCACCGCCCAGGAAGCGCAGATAGCGCGCCTGGCCGGTGACGGGCTGACGAACCCCGAGATCGGCGCTCAGCTCTTCATCAGCCCGCACACCGTCGAATGGCACTTGCGCAAGGTCTTCGCGAAGCTCGGCATCGTGTCCCGCAAACAGATCCGCACCTCGCAGATCGAAGGCACGGCGGCCACGGCCTGAGGCTCTGCGCCGACCAGAGCGATCCCTTCCATCTTTCTCGATTCCCCGCTGTCACGGATTCAGGGGGCTGCCCTGTCTAAGTGGGCGAATCACTCCCAACCCTGGTGAGTGAGATGGAACGGAGAACTCCGCATGAACGACAACGTCCTGGAGCCGGCGGCGCAGGAGCTCGCCGACGCGACCTCCAAGCCTCCCTTCCTGTACGAGCTGGGGACCGACGGCGCCCGCAAGGTGCTCGATGACCTGCAGGCCGCCCCGGTCGACAAGCTCGAGGTCGACGAGAAGTGGATCATCGTCCCGGCCGAGGTCGGCGACGTGCGCGTACGGATCGTCAAACCCGCCGGAACGACAGGTGTGCTGCCCGCCGTCCTGTACGTGCACGGCGGCGGGTGGGTCCTCGGCAACGCCGGCACCCACGACCGGCTCGTACGCGAGCTCGCCGTCGGGGCCGGCGCGGCGGTGGTCTTCGTCGAATACGACCGCTCGCCCGAAGCCCGCTACCCGGTCGCGATCGAGCAGGCCTACGCCACCGCCCTATGGATCACGAAGCGCGGCGCCGAAGAGGGCATGGACGCCTCCCGGCTGGCGGTCGCCGGTGACTCGGTCGGCGGCAACATGGCCGCCGCGCTGACCATCCTGGCCAAGCGCCGCGGCGACGTGCGCTTCGTGCACCAGTCGTTGTACTACCCGGTCACCGACGCCGCCCAGGACACCGACAGCTACCGCGAGTTCGCCGACGGCCCGTACCTGACCGCCGGGGCGATGGCCTGGTTCTGGGACGCCTACACCACCGACCCCGCCCAGCGAGCGGAGATCACCGCCTCGCCGCTGCGCGCCAGCTTGGAAGAGCTGGCCGGGCTGCCGCCCGCGTTCATCATCGTCGACGAGAACGACGTGCTGCGTGACGAGGGCGAGGCCTACGCCCGCAAGCTCACCGCGGCCGGCGTCCCCACCACCAGCGTCCGCTACAACGGCACCCTGCACGACTTCATGATGCTCAACCCGCTGCGCGACACCCAGGCCTCCCGCGGTGCCACCGCCCAGGCCATCGAATTCCTCAAGACCGCCCTGAACACCGGAAAGGCCACCTCGTGAGCGAGCAGCCCGTCATCGTCCTGGTCCACGGCGCCTTCGCCGAGTCCGCAAGCTGGAACCGCGTCATCCAGCGCCTGCACACCAACCAGCTCACCGCTGTCGCCGTGGCGAACCCGCTGCGCAGTGTGGAGGGCGATGCCGCGTACGTGCGGGACGTGATCTCCGGCATCGGCCGCCCGGTCGTGCTGGTCGGACACTCCTATGGCGGCTTGGTGATCACCCAGGCCGCGGCGGGCAACCCGGCGGTGCGCGCCCTGGTCTACGTCGCCGCCTTCGCCCCCGAGCCAGGTGAGAGCGCGTTCCTGCTGTCCGGCAAGTTCGAGGGCAGCACCCTGGGCGGCGCGCTGGAGGCCTACCCGGTCGCCTCCGGCGGCAACGAGTTCCGCATCGCTACGGACAAATTCCACCACCAGTTCTGCGCCGACCTCGAGGCCGGCGAGGCCGCGCTGATGGCCGCGACTCAGCGGCCGGTCACCGAGCAGGCACTGACCGACGCCCTGACAGCCGACGAGCCCGCCTGGCGCACCACACCGTCCTGGTTCGTCCACGGCGAGCGCGACCTCAACATCCCGGCCGCGGCTCTGCGCTTCATGGCCGAACGCGCCGGCTCCCGAGGCACCCGTGAGGTCGCCGGCGCCTCACACGCGCTCGCCGCCTCCGAGCCCGACGCCGTGACCGCCGCCATTCTCGACGCCGTCCACCACGCGCAGGAGTGACACTCCCATGCCCGCGATCCTCATTCACGGCGTCCCCGACACCCACCGCGTCTGGGCAGGCGTCCGCCGGCACCTGACGCGCACGGACGTGGAAGCCTGGGACCTGCCGGGCTTCGGCGCTCCACGCCCGGACGGCTTCGGCAGCACCAAGGAGGAGTACGCCGAGTGGCTGATCGGCCGGCTGGAGAGGATCGGCGAGCCGGTCGACCTGGTCGGCCACGACTGGGGCTGCATCCTCACCGCCCGGGTCGCGTCGTTGCGCCCCGACCTGGTACGCACCTGGGCCGGTGGCAACGGCCCCACCAGCGCCCGGTACGTCTGGCATCCGCTGGCCAAGGTCTGGCAGGACCCGGTCGAAGGGGACCGCTTCATGGCCGAGCTGACGCCGCAGGGCTTCGCCGACGACCTGATCAGCGGCTTCGAGGTGCCCGCTGACCTGGCCCAGGAGATGGTGCGGCACGTGGACGCGCCGATGAAGGACAGCATTCTCAAGCTCTACCGCTCTGCAGTGCGGATGGGCAGCGAGTGGGAACCCGAGCTGGCGAAGATGACCGCGCCCGGCCTCGTGTTCTGGGGCGCACGCGACCCCGCCTGTCAGGTCGAGTTCGCCGACGAACTGGGCCGGGCCATCCGGGCGGAACGTGTGATCAAGCTCAACTGCAACCACTGGCCGCTGCTGCAGCGGCCGGCGCAGGTCGCCGCCGTCCTCGAAGAGCACTGGCAGCGCCACCAAGCCGCCTGATCCGGCGGCTCTCTTGGGCCGGCGCCTGATCCGGCGCCCCCTTGGGCCGGCAGCCGCGCCGATGAGACCCATCCGGCCCCGGCTCGCCTGCCGGCCCCACGCGCTTCACACTCATGCGCCCGGTGAGGCGAACCATCGGTGTGAACGGCTCCCTGTTACGGCCCGCCACCGAAGACAGGCGCACCTCTGAAATGACCAGACCGACCCATCGCTCATGAGGTGGAGATCATGACCGTCCATCGGATTCATCAGCACCGAGAGCCTCGATCCCCTCTGCGCTGGATGGACAGCGCAGCCTGTCAGGATACGGACCCCGGCCTCTTCTTCCCGATCACGTGGGACGACCATCCCGGTCAACGCGAGGAGCAGGCACGGCACATCTGCCAGACCTGCCCCGTACGAGCGGCCTGCCTCGATTGGGCCGTGCGCACCGGCGAGGCGGACGGTATGTGGGGCGGCACCACTCCGGAGGAGCGCCGCCGGATACGCGCCCGCCAACGGCTGGCCACGGCCTGACGGTGGCCGATACGGAACTCATGGATGTCAAGGGAGGTAGAACTCTGATGAAGAATCTGGAACCACAGGGGACTGTCGCTGTTCCCGGGTCAGCACGGATCGACACGCTCGACAGCCTGCGTGAGCATCTGCAGTGGGCGGTCGAGCTGGAGCACGCGACCTTGCCGCCGTACTTGTGCGCGTTGTACTCCCTGGACCCCGAGCGCAACCCCGAGGCAATGGAGGTGGTGGGCGGCGTCTTCGCCGAGGAGATGCTGCACCTGGCCCTGGTCGCGAACCTGCTCAACGCCGTCGGCGGGCGGCCGCGCCTCGACATGCCGGGGATGTTGCCGGCGTTTCCCCGACGGCTGCCCCACAGCGATTTGGAACTGTCGCTGCTCCCGTTCGGCCCGGAGGCCCTGGAGATGTTCCTGCGCCTGGAACGGCCTGCACCGCCCGGCGCCCCGGCGGAAGGCGACGGCTACGAGACGATCGGGCAGTTCTATGACGCGATCGAAGTAGGGCTGCGTCACCTGTGCAAGAAACTCGGCGAGCGGGAGGTCTTCTGCGGCGACCCCGCCCGCCAGGTGAGCGGCAGCCATTTCCGGCACACCGCGGGGTCGCTGTTCGCGGTGGAGGATCTGGAGTCGGCGCTGGGGGCGCTGGAGGAGATCGTCGAACAGGACGAGGGCACGGCCCGGGGCGAGGTCTGGGACGGGGACCAGGACATTTTCCACCCTGATCGGGACGAGGTCGCTCACTACTACCGCTTCCAGGAGCTCAAACTCGGCCGGCGCTACCGGCGCGGCGACAGCCCGCAGTCCGGGCCTACCGGCGAGCCGATTTCGACGAACCTGGCCGCCGTGCGCCCGATGCGGCCCAACCCGCGGCTGTCCGATCACGCCCCGGGCAGCGCGATCCGTACCGCACAGGAAGAGTTCAACCGCACCTACTGCACCCTGTTGAACCAGCTGGAGCAGGCCTTCAACGGCGACCCGAAACTGCTCGGGTCCGCTGTCGGCACCATGTACACGCTCAAAGGCCAGGCCAACGCCCTGATGCTGATGCCCGACGAGGACGGCACCATGGCCGGCCCGACCTTCGACTACATGCCACCGGAGCAACGCTCATGAGCGTCGAGCTCACCGTGGCCGGGGTTGTGGACAACCCTCTGAGGATCGGCGCCGAACTCGTCGACTATGTGCTGATCTTCGTCTATTTCGCCGTCGTCCTGCTGGTCGGAGTGGCCGCGCGCCGGAGGATCTCCAGCAGTCTCGACTTCTTCCTGTCGGGGCGGTCGCTGCCGGCCTGGATCACCGGGCTGGCCTTCATCTCGGCGAACCTCGGCGCCGTCGAGGTCATCGGAATGTCGGCCAACGGCGCCGAGTACGGCATGCCGACCATGCACTACTACTGGATCGGCGCGGTCCCGGCCATGCTGTTCCTCGGCATCGTGATGATGCCCTTCTACTACGGGTCCAAGGTGCGCAGCGTCCCCGAGTTCATGCGCCGCCGCTTCGGTCCGGGCGCACACCTGGTGAACGCGGGCTGTCCGCGGCGATCTACAACGAGGTCCTGCAGTTCTTCGTCATCGTCGCCGCGCTGCTGCCGCTCACCCTTATCGGGCTGCACCGCGTCGGCGGTGTCAGCGGCCTGGTCGACAGGGTGCGGACGGCCGTAGGGGGCAGCGCTGAGCAGCTCAACTCGTGGCCGGGCAACGAACTGGCCGGGTTCGGCAACTCGGTCCTGTCCGTCATCGGCATCGTCTTCGGCCTGGGCTTCGTGCTGTCCTTCGGCTACTGGACGACGAACTTCGTCGAGGTCCAGCGCGCGATGGCCACCAGCTCGATGTCGGCCGCGCGCAGCACGCCGATCATCGCCTCGTTCCCGAAGATGTTCATCCCGTTCATCGTGGTGATCCCCGGGATGATCGCGGGGGTGCTGGTGCCCGAGGTGGTGCGGCTCAAGGCCGGCGATCAAGGCGCGGGCATCACGTACAACGACTCGATCCTGCTGCTCATGCGCGACGTGCTCCCCACCGGGCTGCTGGGCATCGCCCTGACGGGCCTGCTCGCCGCGTTCATGGCCGGCATGGCGGCCAACATCTCGGCCTTCAACACCGTCTTCAGCTATGACCTGTGGCAGCAGTACGTGAAGAAGGGCCGCTCCGACGGCTACTACCTGAAGGTCGGCCGGTGGGCCACGGTCGGCGCGACGCTCCTGGCCATCGGCACCGCGTTCATCGCCGCCGGCTACGGCAACCTGATGACCTACCTCCAGACCCTGTTCGGCTTCTTCAACGCTCCGCTGTTCGCCAACCTTCATCCTCGGCATCCTCTGGATGCGGATGACCTCGACCGCGGGATGGGTGGGGCTGGTGTCCGGGACGCTGGGCGCGGTCACCGTATGGCTGCTCAACGAGCTGGGCGTCATCGACCTGCCCGGACAGGGAGCGGCCTTCGTGTCCGCGGGAGTGGCGTTCGTCGTGGACATCGCGGTGAGCGTCGTGGTCAGCCTGATGACCTCACCCAAGCCGGCGAGGGAGCTCAGCGGGCTCGTCTTCTCCGAGACGCCCAAGACGGTGCGCACCGATCCGGCGGCGAGCCGCCTGCCCTGGTACCAGGCGCAGGCGAAGCTCGCGGGCATCTCCCTGGTGCTCGTCACCGCCCTCAACGTGATCTTCCGATGACCGCCCTTCTTCACCGGAAAGGAGCCGCTACATGACCGACGACCAGCTCGCCACGAGCCGGCACGGCGCCGCGAGTGAAAACGCCGGCCCCCGCAAGGCCGGCGCCTTCGACATCCGCGTCGTCATCGCCGGACTGATCGGCTTCTACGGCACCGTCCTGATCATCATGGGGCTCGTCATGGACTCGGCCGCGAACCGGGCCAAGACCGGCGACGTCGCCAACCTGTGGGCCGGCATCGGCATGGCAGCCGCCGCCTTCGCGATCTCGGTACGCCTACGCCCTGTCATCATCGAATCCCCCGCACAACCGATGGAGTCCGTTGGGCCGCCTCGGTGAACCTCGTGCGCATGGGCTATCCGGTGCCCGGCGCCGCCTGGTCGAGCTCCGCGAGCGCGGTCTTCAGCTCGGCGCGACCCCTGATGCCGAGCTTCATGAAGACTTTGCGCAGGTGGTACTCGGCGGTGCGCGCGCTGATGAACAGCCGCGCGCCGATGTCCCGGTTCGTGAGTCCTTCGCGCGCCAGGCGCGCCACATTGAGCTCCTGGTCGGTGAGCTGCGCCGCCGACGCATGCACGCGCACGCGCAAGGTCTCACCGCTCGCGCTCAGCTCGCGTGCGGCCCGCTCGGCGAAGCCGTTCAAGCCGATGCCCGACAACAGCTCGTACGCGGCCCGGAGCTGCTCGCGCGCATCGGCGTGCCGGCCCTGGCGGCTCAGCTCCTCCCCGTACAGCAAGCGACAGCGCCCGACCATGATGGGAATCCGCTCGTACTCGAAGCGCTCGATCGCATCCCGGTACAGGGCCTCGGCCTCGTCGCCTTCGTGCAGCTGCGCCTCCGCCATCGTCAGCACGGCCAACGCCCAGTTGGTCCCCACCGGCCGCGTGACGCTCGCCAGTTTCTCGAACGCCTCCTCGGCGAGCGTGCGCTCGCCGGTGTGCGTGGCCGCCTCCACGAGCTCGAGCAGCGTGCGCATCGCGTGGCTCAGCTCGTGCGTGTACGGCAGCTCACGGCGACCGGAGGCCACCGCCTCGGCGAAGCGGCCCAGGCCGTTGTAGAGGATGGCCTCCCCGAAATTGATCGCACTCAGCCCGTACCCCTCGCCCCGCGCCTGCGCGTCGGGTCGGATCTGCTCCGCCAGGCGCTCCGCCTCGTCGGCCTGCCCTCGGTATGCCGCGAGGAAGAACCGCCCGTACTGCGGCAGCGGGTGGCCGGTGACGTCCTTGATGGCGTCGATCTCGTCGCAGGAGGCTTCGGCCGCGTCCAGCTCGCCGTCGACCGTCTGCGCCACCATCAGCAGGCTCAGGGCGATCGGCAGCACCGTCACTACGCCTTCGGCGCGGGCGAGCTCGACCTGCCGATCGGCGAGCGCACGGAGCCCGCGGGCGTCCCAGAGGTCCTGCGCGGCGCGGGAGGCGAACCACATCCAGTGCAGCTCAAGAGAGTCCGGGGCCTGCTCGAGGAAAGCGCGCTGCGCCCGGCGCAGGGTCTCGAGCGCGGCCTCCTGCCCTTTGGCGGCGAGCAGCGCCTGGCCGCGCAGGATCAGGTCCCGCGCACGGTCGGACTCCTCATCGGCGGTCGCCTCCAGGATCGCGTTCGAGACCGCGGCCACCTGCTCGGCGTCACCGAGCCGACCGCCGTAGATCGCGGCCGACAGCGCCTCGATGTAGGTGTCGCGGGCGAGCACCGGGTCGAGCCCTTCGAGACCCTGCGCCGCGGCGAGGAGGAGCCGCGCACCGCTGCTGTCGCGCCGCAGTGCGTATCCGGCGCGAGCGCGCAGCCGGGCGACGAGCGCCTCTTGCAATGCGGTGAGGGGATGGTCGCGGGCGGCGTCGAGCAGGCGCAGGGCAGCTGCGGGCGCGCCCGCCTCGTGCTTGGCCTCCGCGGCCGCGATCAGCCGCTGCCCGCGGCGGACCGGCTCAGGCGTCAGCTCCGCCGCCCGCTCCAGAAACGCACCAGCGGCGGCCGCGCCGCCGCGGGTCCGCGCACGCACCGCGGACCGATCGAGGTCGGCGGCGACCTCTTCGTCCGGGTGCAGCGTCGCGCTGGCGCGATGCCATGCCCGGCGATCCGGGTCGTGATCGACGCTGGTGACGTCGGCCAGCGCGGCGTGGACGCGCCGCCGGTCCTGCGGCGAGGCAGACCGGTAGACCGCCGACCGCACGAGCGGATGGCGAAAGCCGACGCGCGTGCCGACGACGAGCGCGTGGGCGTCCTTGGCAGCGTCGAAGTCCTTCAGGCCCAGTCCCAGTGCCGCGCTCGCACGCCACAGCAGCCCGGGATCGCCGGTCGGGTCGGCAGCCGCCAGCAGCAACAGCAGGCGCGCCGACTCGGGCAGCGGCTCGAGCTGCGCGACCAGGCTCTGCTCGATACGGCTCTCCAGCGGCATCGCGCCGATGAGAGCGAACCCGCCGGCGATCTCGGCCGGGCTCAGCGACCGGGGCAGCTCCCGCAGCGCCAGCGGGTTGCCGCGCGCCTCCTCGATCAGCTGGTTGCGTACCCGCCGGTCGAGGCCGCCGGGGGCCGACAGGCGCAGGAGCTCGCGCGCGTCGTCGTCTCCCACCCCTTCGACGACCAGCCGCCGAAGCCCGGCGAACACCTCGTCGACCGTGCGCATGGCGAGCACGATGGCGATCCCCTCGGCGTCGAGACGCCGGGCGGCGAACGCGACAGCGCGCGCCGATGCCTCGTCCAGCCACTGCGCGTCGTCGACGATGCACAGCAGCGCCCGGTCGCCCGCGGCCTCGGTGAGCAGCCCGAGCAGTGCGAGCCCGACGAGGAACGGGCTGGGGGCGGAGCCCTGGCGCAGGCCGAACGCCGCCTCGATCGCCTCACGCTGAGGGGCGGGCAGGCGCCCGGCCGAGCTCATCATGTGCCCGCACAACTGCTGCAGGCCGGCGTAGGCCAGCTCCATCTCGGACTCCGACGCGACGATGCGCTCGACCCGGACGTCCGTCGCGGCGTGCGCCTCCATGCGGTCCAAGAGCGCGGTCTTGCCGATGCCGGCCTCGCCGGAGACGACCAGCGCGCCGCTACGACCGGCACCGGCACGGTTCACCAGCGCGTCCAGCTCCGCCAACTCTCGCTGCCGTCCCCGCAGCGGCGCGGTCTCTGTCACGGTGCCACCTTCGCTGGGGTTTACCGATATATACGCGTTTGGCGGCCAGATCCTATCTGAGACATTGGCTGGAGGACGTCTCCGCCGACGGCAAGCCGGTCAAATGACCTTCGGGCAAAGCAGAAGGCGGAAACCGAACCCGGTTCCCGCCTTCTTTGCTTTTAACGTGCGGTGGTGAACAGGAACGCGCAGTCCTCCACGGCCTCCACACGGTGGCGGCGTTCGGGCATGACCAGCAGATCACCCGGCAGCCCGTCCCACGTGTCAGGCCCGGCGACCAGCCGCACCCGCCCGTGCAGTACGTGCACCGTGACCTCGCCAGGATGCTCGTGTTCGTGGATGTGCTCGCCCTGCCGCAACGCCATCACGGTCTGCCGCAACGAACGATCGTGTCCACCGTGGACAGTGGTGGCACTGCGACCACTGCCCGCCTCACGGGCAAGCGTGAGAAGGTTGCGAACGTGCGCTGTCAACGAGACCTTGGTCATGACTGCGGCGCGCGCCGGTCTCGCCGAGCCTCCAACTCCTCCGGGCTGACCGGGATCAACATGGGCTGCCCAGGCGCGCAGAACATCGTCACCACGAACGCCGACTCCTCATCGGCGAGGTGGTTGCCGTCCTGGTAGTGGATCACGTCCCCACCGGGCTCCCAGAACGCCTCACCGGCCCGGACAACCCGCACGGGGTCGCCTTCGAGCTCGAAGTTGATGGCCCCCTTGACCACGTACCCGTACGCGGGCCCGGAGTGCCGGTGAGGCGGCGCGCCGGGGCTGTTCGGTGGCAACGTGACCAGGAGCGTCATCGCCTCGGCCCCCTCCGGCGCAGGCGGCGCCCCCGGCACGGTGGCGACCACGTCGATCTTCGGCGGCGGTCCGCTCTTGTCGGGGTTCTCGAGGTGGTGAGCGTGAGCGTGATCGGTGCTCATCAGGCTTCCTTCGCGAAACAGTGGCCGGCTCGGATCCGGCCGTGCACCAGCTAGGACCAGACAGCACCCCGATCTGTGACAACGCCCCTGAACAGTGCGCCCGACGCCGGCGGCCGGGCCGTGCTACTCGACGGCGCGCAGGTACACCGGGAGTTCCTGGTGGCCGTTGCTGATGAGAGTGGGCACCGGCCGCAACGCGTCGGCCGGTACTGCGAGTGACATGGCGGGGAAACGCTCGAAGAGCTGACGCAGGGCTTCTGCGACTTCGAGGCGGGCCAGCGGGGCGCCGAGACAGAAGTGCACGCCGTAGCCGAACGCCAGGTGGTCCTTCACCTTGCGGGTGACGTCGAAGGTGTCGGCGTCCGGCCCGTGCCAGTCCGGGTGACGGTTGGCGGCCCCATACGCGGCGAGGATGGGGTCTCCCGCGGCGATGACCTGTCCGTCGGGCAGCTTGATGTCGGTGACGGCGAAGCGCAGCGGCAAGTACTTGATGGCGGGCTCGGCGCGAAGGGTTTCTTCCACCACGTCTTCCCAGGTGGCCTGGCCAGTGCGGACGAGGCGGAGCTGGTCGGGAGACGTCAGCAGCGCGAAGACGGCCTGGTCGATGACGTTGACAGTCGTTTCGTACCCGGCGTTGATCATCAGAATCATCGTGTCGCGCAGTTCGACATCGGTGAAGCCGGTGCCGTCCGACTCCTCGTCGCGTGCCGCGATGAGAAGGGAGGTCATGTCGTCGCCGGGGTTGCCGCGCTTGGTGGCGATCAACTGGTCGGTGGCCTCGAAAAGACGTGCGGTGTTGGCCTGGGCCTGCTCAGGCGTGAGCGTGCTGTCGAAGACGTTGTCGACGATCTGCCGGAAATCGTCCCGCTGGTCTTCCGGTACGCCCATCAGGTGGCCGATCACGGCGATGGGCAGCGGGAAGGCCAGTCGCTCGCGCAGGTTCACCACCTGGCCGGGGGGCACCGTGGCAAGGTCGTCGATCAACTCGGTGACCAGGGATTGGATGGTCGGCTTCAGCTCGGCGATGCGGCGTGCGCTGAAGGCGGGGGCGACCATCCGCCGTAACCTGCGGTGGTCGGCGCCGTATGCGGTGAGCATGCTCTGCACCTCGATCCACAGGGCGAGCGGCCACGTCCTGATCGTCTGCTGAAAGGCCGGGTAGTGAGCGCGGCCGTTCTTGGAGACGTCAGGGCTGGTGAGCAGAGCCTTGAGCAGTGCAGGGTCGGTGACTGCCCAGGCGCGCAGGCCGAGGATGTCCACGGGCGTGGCCGGACCACGAGCCCGCAGGGCCTGGTATTCAGCATGCCGGTCGGCACCCGTGGGATCGATGACGAACGGGAGAGGTTGGGACATGTGTCTTCTCCGTAAGGTCGCAACAGCGAAGCGGAGGAACTGGCTGCTGATTGATGACGGCGACGAGGGCGGGGGCACTACACACGATTGACCGGGTAGCCCGGGCTATGCGTGACAGGAAGCTCGCTGTGACGTGCGGGCCGCGGTGCCCGGTGCTGCTCACTGAAGACCCACGGATGAGCCGACGGCGACCTCCGCCGGCTGGCCGGCCCGTTGCTGGTCGCCAAGGCCGCTGTCACCTGGCCCGTGGTCGGTCGCCCATTTACGACTGGGCGGCCGTGTTCGGCGGCCGGGACCCGAGATGGCGGGCGATCTCCTCCTCCCACGACTGCAGGAAGTCCGGATAGCGCTCGGCAAACTCGCGCAGAGGCCCCTGGCCCTCTGGCGTGAGTGCGGTCAGGCCGTACGTGACCTGTACCGTGCTGCCGCCCTGCCCGTCCGCGTCCACCTCGACGGTGACGGTCCCGGCCCGGGAGCCGGGCGTTACCCTGGCGTACGAGACGCGCCGTCCAGGCTCGCGCTCGACCACCACCCAGATGGTCCGCTCGCCGTGCGCGCCGGTCTCGAAGACCGTGCCGGGGACGGAGTCGTCACTGGTCTTCACAGGGAAACGGGGCCGCCACCCGGCCACCCACTGCTCCTCGCCGCGCGGCGTGAACAGCATGAATGCTTCCTCGGGCGGCAGCGCGACCGCCAGCCGATCGGTGAGCGTGTACTGCGCGCCGCTCATCGCTCTGTCAGCCGGTGCGCATCGGCGGATGTCAGTGTCAAGCCGTACACGGCCTTGAGTTGCTCGATCTTGGCCAGGATTACGGGCGTGAATGGCGCCTTGCCATCGAAGGAGTGCAGCGCGATTCCCTCCACCAGGTCGCCAAGCGAGATGTCGAGGTATTCGGCCAGTCCCTTAAGTACCTTGAGCACGTTCTTCTCGAGCCGCAGGCCTGTCTGCGTGCGTTCGACTGTTACCATGGTAACAATGTACCCCCGGATCCGGGAAACGCGGCGACTCTGCTGCGCGTGAAAGCTCGCTCTCGGGGCAGATCCCGCTCGCCTGCGACGCCCTCCACAAACTCCAGTCCGGACGAACTGCGGTGAGACGATGAGTGTGCCCCTCAGGGTGAGGGGCACTGGTGCAGCCGAAGTCCAAGGTCGATACCGCTGCGGGTTCGTCGTGGTCGCGCAACATCGGTCGGTCGGCCCAGGATGTTGCACCCTGCACGGGCCGACCCCGACGACACCGGCTCAGGCCGGGGCGGGCAGATGGATCGAGGCGAGTTTGGCCGGGTCGATGACGATGTGGATGCCGACGATCCGGCCTTCGGTGACCGTGAAGGCGATGACGGAGAGAGGTGTTCCGTCGGGGCGCCAGGACATGTGGCCGGGGATGCCGTTGACCAGCACGGGTCGTTGGCGGGCGACCTCGCCGGAGAACATGCGGGCGCCGGCGGCGACCTCGGTGGCGCCGAGGGTGACGACCACGCCGTCGGGGGTGTCGACGGTCAGCTTCACGTTCGGGTCGAGGACACGCAGGAGCGCTTCGAAGTCGCCGCTGAGCGCGGCGGCGCGGAATGCCTGGACGACCTCTTGGTGCTCGCGGCCGGGGCCCGCCGGCCGGTCCGTGGCTTGGACCTTACGGCGGGCGCGGCTGGCGATCATCTTGGTGGCGTCGGGAGATTTGCCCAGGATCTGACCGATTTCGCGGAACGGGACCGCGAACATGTCGTGCAGGACGAACGCCAGGCGCTCGCTCGGGGTGAGCGAGTCGAGCACGACGAGCAGGGCAAGGCCGACCGAATCGGCCAGCGCTACCTGTTCGTCCGGCGCGGGGTCGTCGGCGGGCGTCACCACGAGGTCCGCAAACTCGTGCCCGTAGGCGGTCTCGGGGTGGGCTTGACGGGATCTCAGGAGGTCCAGGCTGATTCGGCCGACCACCGTGGTCAGCCAACCCGCCAGGTTGCCGATGGTCGCCTCGTCCTGGCGGACGAGACGCATCCACGCTTCCTGGACCACGTCCTCGGCGTCGGCGTGCGAGCCCAGCACGCGGTACGCGAGGGCGCGCAGCCGATCGCGCTGAGCTTCGAACGTCTCGGTCACGAGGCCGGACGGGTGGGTCGTCACGGCTTTCGCGGCATTCGCTGCTGACGGAGCGAGACCCTGTTACCGTCTGGGTCCACCGCCTCGATACGGACCCCGAACGGATAGTCCACGGGTTCCCACTCTTCGAAGGTGACGCCGCGCCGGCGCAGGATCTCGAAATCCTTCCGCAAATCATCGGATTCGAGGATCAGCGGACCGGGCGCGCCATCCTTGCTCACGTCGCCCGGCTGACCCGCGGCCGCCGCATGCGACCACAGGAGGATCTGCACCGGGCTATCGGGAACGCCGACGGTGAGGAACCGGCCGTCGGGCCCCGAGAAGTCGATCCGCTTTTCCAGGCCGAGTCCCTGGGTGTAGAACTCCAGCGCGCGGTCCTGATCGGTGACGTAGATCGTCACGTACATGATGTCGGTAAGCATCCTGTTCTCGATTCACTCGTTGGTGCGACGACCGTTCGTATTCGGTCGTCGCACCTATGACGAGTGCCGACGGGAGAAGGTAACAGGTCCGGTCCGCCAGACCGGTTACCGGGGGCGCATGCCGGTGTGGCTCGGCAGCGCGCGTCCAGGCCCATCACATGACAAACGCTGTCGCTACTCCCCAACGCAGTCGTGATCGTTCCATGGGGGCGCTCGCGTCGGTGAGCGTGGCGGGATCGCCCCGCTGCTTGGTTGCCCGACCCCAGGCCCGAAGAGCGTGGGTCAGTACCGCTCATCCACTGAGAATCCCCAGGACCCGGAAGCCGGAGGGTTGGCCGTGTAGTAGTAGCACGGCCTCGGCGTGGTCCACGACGACTTGTACTTGGGTCGCTCCCGTTCACAGGCGGCCTTCGTCTTGAACATTCCGACGAAAAAGTCCGCGTGCGCCGGGCCGGCCAGGGTGACCGCACCGATCGCCGCCGTTGCGGCCGCGAGAGCGATCACTCCGGCGCGGCGCAAACCGGGCCGACGGATGACCATCATCATGTGACTCCACTCAGATTCATCATCAGGACGTGGCAGAGCTCATTTCAACCCACCGTTTGAAAGGAACTGATGAAACTCGGACCGTCATCGCCGACCGGTTGTTCCGCTTCTACGACGGCTGCGCCGCCTCCCGCCGGCCCGAGCTGAAAGGCCTGGCCACCACGATCGAGACCTGGTGGCCAGAGATCACCACCTTGATTCAGACCCGCCTCAGTGATACTCGTCCGAGGATCTGCAGGTCATGATCGCGTCCAGGGCCATGCCCCCGCTCAGCACGCCTTGTACATACCCACATCCTGCGAGGTAGCTCCCTCGCCTGGCGGTCGCAGCAAAGACCGCTCCGGAGAACAACTGCCTGCCGGTGGGATTAGAGATCCGTGGTTGGACGCTACACCTGGTGGTGTTGTCACAGGTCTTCAAACTGCGCGCGGTTTTCATCGGGATGGTGTGGCGGTTGACGTCCGCCCAGACGATGATGCGGTTCTGGACCCGGTCGCATACGACAACGTACGAGGCGACGACGGCAGAACCGCTCGTGTAGATGCTGGAGACGTTTCCGCGGCAGTTGTCGCGGTTGGCGGCCTGTGCCGGCAGCGCTCCGACGAGCATGGATCCCGTGGCGACCGTCGCCACGAGGGCGACCCTCATGTATTTGTTCATGGAAAACCCTTTGCGATCGAGGGCGGACCGGCGCGGTGGTCTACCTGCCGACCGACGTGCCTTGCCGGATGCGGACTCCCCGCATGCCGTGCGGGTGGTGGACGGGGAGTCCGCCTTGCCGGGACGGTCAGGTAGTGAAGTGGAATACCCCATGTATTGGGGTGCCCCGCCCTTCCCAGTAGCTCCGGTATTCGGCCTGATAGGTGGCGTTCTCGAGAACGTTGAGGACCCTGCAGGTGGCGCCCGGATGACCGACGTTGTCGTCTCTGATGACGATGGGTAATCCGCTCCCGCCCTGGCGGGACACGGCCACTTCCACCCAGGCCCTCCCAAAGGTGTTGTCCGCCTGGAGGCACATCTGATTGGTGTCGTCGGTGTAGCGGACGGTCCCGTCGCCGATGTCTCGGATGAAATTCACAGCGAGGGCCGGTTGTGCGAGAACAACGCTCGCCGCCACAACGCCAATGCCGACGGTGACCGCTTTGATCAGGTTCTTCATTGCTCCTCATCCGGAAAGAGAAAGATTTCCCGTACGCCGCCCGTTGCACGGGAACCCGGCCATGTCAGAAAGCGATTAGCGGTAGAAGGTCTTGGACCCCCTGGACACCCAGGTGCCACGCTCGCCCCAGTAGGACCTGACGTACATGACGATCCTCGTGCCCTCAGGGACTTCGCGGCCCCCCACGATCCCGCAACTGGCGCCGCGGTCACCGTAGTAGTAGTTTTTGTCGTCCCAAAATAGGTTCGTGTCCACCTGACGGGCACCCTCGGTGTCGTAGGCGTGTATACAGAGCGTGTTGGAGCTGTCGGTGTAGGTGATGACCCCGTCGCCGACATTCCAGCGGTAGTCGGCAGCGGACGCGGGCTGCGCAAGAACGACGCTCGCAGTCACGACGCCAAGGCCTACCGCGGCGAATTTGGCCAGCTTGTTCATGGGCCTTCTGTCCCTTCCGAACCAGATCATTTTTGCTGGCGGATCGATCTAAGCCGATTTGTGAGTTTGAGGGGTAATGTCGCCCGTCGCGACAGCAGGCGTTCGTGCGGCCGTTGCTCACAACTCCTGGCTGGATCCTTGCGTACGCCGGTGGCAGCTTGGAATACGCCGGGAATATCCCGTGGTCACCGAGCTTTTTCCGGTCTTCCGAGGGGCCTAACGATCTCGGTGCCTGGGGCTGGTTGGCAGCAGTGAGTGGGATGAGCAGCCGGCTGTAGACCTTGGTGTAGCCGGCGGATGAGCCCGTTGAGACGCAGCCGCCGGATGCCGCCGGCGGATCGAGGGCCGGGCGGGAAGAGTTCGCAATGGTTTCTTGACCCAGGGGACCGACAAAACAGGCCGTCCAGGTTTACAGTGCGTCCCAGCCGAGGGGGCACGATGAAGTTTGGGATACTAGGTCCACTGGCGGTGTGGCGAGAGGGTGAGCAGCTCGATCTCGGCACGCCCAAGGTGCGGGTGCTGCTAGCGGTTCTGCTGTGCCAAGCGGGTAACCCGGTGTCGGAAGATCAACTGGCTGTGGCACTGTGGGGGAACACCCCTCCGAAGAGCGCCACCAAGAATGTGCAGACCTACGTCCACCGGCTCCGGCGGAACCTGGGCGACCGGGCTCGCGTCGTGCGGCAGGGCCCCGGCTATCTGGTACGGGTGGCCCGGGACGAGCTGGATGCGGCGAGGTTCGAGAACTTGGCTGGCTCAGGGCAGGCGGTGGAGGCCGCCGGCGAGCCGGAGGAGGCGACCCGCCGCCTGCACGAGGCGCTGAGTCTCTGGCGCGGGCCCGCGTTCGTCGGCCTGACCGACGTCCCGATGCTGGCCGCGGAGGCCGCGCGGCTGGACGAGGTCCGCCTGTCGGTCCTGCAGTCGCGGATCGCCGTGGACCTGAGGCTGGGACGCCACGCCGGGCTGTTAGGTGAGCTGACCGCGCTCACCAGGCAGTACCCACTGCGGGAGCGGCTGCGCGCGCAGCTGATGCTGGCGCTGTACCGCTGTGGCCGGCGGGCGGACGCGCTCGCCGAATACACGCGTGCCCGCAAGATCCTGGTCGAGGAGACCGGTCTGGACCCGGCCGAAGAGTTGCACGACATGCATCAGAGAATCCTCACTCAGGACTCCTCACTCGACCTCGTTCCTCGCGTCATGGCGACGATCACGGGCTCCCCTGCGGAGGCCACACGGGCCCACCGTGATCTTGCCGCGCGTCTGCCGGATGATCTGGGCATCGAGCCGAGCGAGAACGTGCAGCACGCCCACATGAGTGCCCTGTCCGCCGGCAGTCCCGTCCCTGCTACGGCCCCGATGCCTGAACCTCAAGCGGCCCTCCCCCCCGCCGAGTTGCCGCCGGACATCGCGGATTTCACGGGCAGAGACGACGAGGTGGCGGACCTCACCGAGGCCCTCACCAAACCGCGGCCGGGCACCGTCGCCATGGCCAGCATCGCGGGTCTGGGAGGCCTGGGCAAAACCACGCTCGCCGTGCACGTCGCGCACCGGATCGCGGGTCACTTTCCCGACGGCCAGCTCTACGCGGACCTGCGCGGCGCCTCCGCCGACCCTGCCCGCCCAGAGGACGTGCTCAGCAGGTTCCTGTTCGCACTGGGCATCAGCACCACCGGCATACCCGGATCCCTCGAAGAACGCGTTGCCTTCTACCGGAGCTGCCTGGCCGGACGCAGAATTCTCATCCTGCTCGACAATGTCGCCGGGGAGGAGCAGGTGCGGCCGCTCCTGCCCGGAGCTCCCGGCACGGCCGTGCTCCTCACCGGACGTGTCCGGCTGGTCGGTCTCGAGGGCGCGAGCCTGCTGGAACTCGACGTCCTGCCGTCGGCCCAGGCCATGGGCCTGCTGAGAAGGATCATCGGCGACGAACGCGTCCAGGACGACCCGGACGCCGCTCTGGAGATCACCCGGTTGTGCGGCCGGGTACCGCTGGCGGTCCGCATCTCGGCGGCCAGGCTCCTCGGCAGAAGGCAGTGGAGTCTGTCCCACCTCGCCGGCGTCCTCGGGGAGGAACGGCACCGGCTGGACGAACTCGTGGCGGGCGACCTCGACATCCGCGCGGGATTCGAGATGAGCTACCGGACGCTTCCCGCGGGCGCGCAGCGGGCCTTCCGGCTGGCCGGACTGCTCGACGCGCCCGATTTCGCCTCCTGGGCGGTGGCGGCCCTCCTGGACGTGCCGGTACGGCAGGCGGAACACGAGATCGAAACCCTGGTCGACGCTCATCTGCTGAACCTCACCGGGACGGACGAGACGGGCAGGCTCCGGTATCGGTTCCACGACCTGATCCGGTTGTACGCGCGTGAGCGGGCGCAGCGCGAGGATTCGGAACCCGAGCGCCAGGCCGCGCTCCAGCGGGCGCTGGGTGCGTGGCTGGCGCTGGCGGAGGTCGCGGTGGAGCACGTCCCGGGCCCCTGCTCCGCACGCATGCACAGCCGTGCGCCGCGATGGCGGCTGCCCGCGGCGGTCTCCGGCCCGCTGCTGGCCGACCCGATGGCGTGGTTCGGCGCGGAGCACGCCGCGCTGATGGCGGGGGTCGCCCAAGCGTGCGAGGCGCGCCTGACCCAACTCGCATGGGACCTCGCGGGGTCCACCGAGACGTACCTCAACGTGCGCGGCGTGTACGACGGCTGGCAGCGCATGCACGAGCAGGCGCTCGCGCTCTGCCGTGAGACCGGCGACAAACGCGGCGAGGCCGTGCTGATGCGCGGCCTCCTGGAGGTCACCACCTGGAACTCACCGCCCGGCCCCGGACCGGCGATGACACGGATGCGGGCCGGCGCTTCGCAGCTCCTCGGCCTGTTCACCATGCTGAACGATCCGGTCGGGATGGCCGACGCCTTGGCGACCCTGGCCTGGAGCATGACGGCCGACGGGAACGGTGGTGCACAAGCGCTCGCCCTGGCGGAGCGCGCTCTGCGGACGGCCGCCGACGCGGACTACCTCGGCGGCCAGGCGCGGGCCTATCACGTGATGGCGATCATCCACGGCGAGGACGACCCTCAAGGGGCGCTCTCGGTCCTGGAGGAGGCCACGAAGGTCGCCGAGGCGCTCGGCAATCCTCACTACACCACGACGATCACCCAGTTCCTCGGCGCGGCGAAATCGTTCTGCGGTGACATCGCGGGCGGCCAGGAACTGCTGGAGAGGTCCCTGGAAATGGCACGGCGGTTGAACTACCGCTATCTGGAGACGTTCTCGCTGCTCTACCTCTCGAAGCTGTTCGCCACAGTCGGGGACGAGCGGGCCAGGGCGACCGCCGAACTGACGCTGGCATACAGCGAGGACGGCAACTTCGGCCATTATCTCGCCGACTCGCTCAGCGTTCTCGGGCAGTTGGACCTGGCTGAAGGAGACCTGACCGCCGCCATCGCCACCCTCGAACGCTCGGTCCGGATGTGGCGGACCCGCGGCTCGATCCCCTACCTGGCGCGGACGCTCCGCGCCCTCGGCGACGCCCACGACGCCGCCGGCGACCATCAGACGGCCACAAACATTTGGAACGAAGCCCGCGAACTGTTCCGCGGGATCTCGCACGAGAACGGCGCGAGAACGCTGGACGACCGGCTCGCGCCTGAAGGGCAGCCTGGCTGTTCGGCACCCGCCGGTCCCCCGAACGGCCCAGCCACGAGCCACATGACCAGCAAAGACAAGATCACGAACGCTCAAACTCCTGCCATTCCATAAGCCGCAATCTAGTCAAATCAAACGCCCACTAAGGCGAGGGGAGAGGTCCTGGGCCTGCGCGACGGAGCTTTCCTCAACGGCACCGATTGCGCCCATGCCGGCGGGGCGGCGTGGTGCAAGGGACCGTGACCGGGCGGTGGACCGCGCCAACGCCATCCGCCCCCGCACCGTCCGCTGACCCGCGGCGGCGAGAGGGCGGATGATTCGCTACAGCAGCGGGGTGCCAGTCCCGCTCAGCCAGTTACCGTAGAGGGTGCTGGTGACTCGGCAGCGACCGGAGTAACAGACGTAGCTCACCTTGATGGACCGGTGCCTATAAGCCGACGGATTGAACTTGCGGATGACGCGTCCGTGCGTGCAAACGTCGTACACCTTTGCCTGACGTACGCCGTTCTGGTTGTAGATCTTCGTCATGCTGCTCGAGGTCGACTCAGTCTTCTTCAGCCGCTTGATGCTGTGCGTGTTCGGGTCGTAGGTCCGCGTCCCAAGGTAGTTCGTCCACACACCACCACATGGACCCCTGGTCTCCGACCAGTAGAGGTAGGGCCTGACCTCGTCGGCGCTGGCGGTCGACATCCCGCCGCCTCCGACCACTATCCCCAAAGCGATTGTCGCCGACGCCATGAACCGCGCGAGCCGTTGTCCTTTGCGCATGAACCTTCCCATCCCCGGTGTCGTCGCATCCTGTGGAGCCCAGAAGGTCAACTGAGTGACCGTCCGCCACAATGCCGTAGGGCGGTATATGCGCAGAACATCTTCGGTACACGTGACGTATCCCAGCCGGAGACCGGCTCGCTTCTCCTAGGTCCGAAAGGGCAGCCCCTCAGCGCCTCGACTCGAATCTGCTCAGCATTGACCAGCACGTGAATCCGACACTCGTCAGGCTCGTCAAACGCAAGCTCAAGCAGATCCAGCACCGGCCCCACCTGCTCGCCGGATGGCCTGCCCAGACCGGCCTCACCCTCGACGTCCCGGCAAATCCATGACCGACCCTACGAATTCAACCTGTGTACCGGCCAGATTCCAGAAATATTCCGAGCTCCATTACGCTCGCGTAAATCCGGCTCACCACATCGAAAGGGGTTCCAGGATGCGAAGCAAATTGCTGAGCGTGGCGCTCGCCACGGGAGTGCTCGTCATCACCCCAGGGATCCGTGACATCTGAGGTGTGGTTCGCTCAGCATGTGTTATCCAGCGACGTGTACTAGTCGGCCCCGGAAAGGACCGTAAAGATGTCGAAGGCGCAACAGAAGGCTCATTGGAAGAGTACACGGCAAATCATTGCCGTATCGGCTGCGGCCTTGGCCGCGCTCCTGGCCTTGGCAACTCCGGCACAAGCCTCAACCTTCACCCTGTACTATGACAAGCCCGCCGCCGCGGGCGGCACCTATGGCGGAACCGCGGGCTTCGTGGATCGGTACCAGAGTTCTGGCGGAACGGACAACAATGAAGTGTTCGTCCACGATCACCGTGACGGCTATGGGGTGCTGATAACGACCTCGAGCCGGCGGGCGGATGGAACGTGGACGGTTCGGAACTCCCGGTACGTCAATGACGGGACATCACGCAGCTGGAACGTCAGTTTGCTGGACGGCCCAGCGAGGTTCCATATCTGCATCTACGTCCAGGGCGGCGACCAATCCTATTGCTTCGACCGATACTTCACCAACGGCTGAGTCGACCACCGGGCCGCCGAGCAGATGACCACCGTGCCCGGGCAGCCACGGATGACGACGTTGAACTTGGTGGCCGCTGATCACATCCGGAGTGATCCGTTCGAGTTCGTCGGGGTTCCGTCGACCGGAGCGGGGCTGCGCTCAACCGGAGTAAGCCCTTTGATTACACCGGTTGAGCGCGGTGGACGCTCGATCGTGTCACTGCGCCGCTGAGCCACGCGCACGTACATCCCGCACCTGCTTGGTCAGGGTCGCGCGGCCGTCGGTCTGGATGGCGGCGATCAGGGCACGGTCCACGTCGTCCAGCAGACTGACGACTGGTGGTTTGGTGTGTGACACCCCCATTCGAGATCCCTAGCGTTGATCTCATGACGACATGGACACCGTTCTTCTTCATTGATGTCT
Source organism: Nonomuraea sp. 10N515B (assembly GCF_052245915.1). Lineage (NCBI taxonomy): Bacteria > Bacillati > Actinomycetota > Actinomycetes > Streptosporangiales > Streptosporangiaceae > Nonomuraea > Nonomuraea sp. 10N515B. Next base: position 46 of record NZ_JBQQBQ010000068.1, on the reverse strand, counting down.
TCGCTGAGCGCCCGCTGACCGGTAACCCGCTGGCGCTGGTGCCGGA
>NZ_JBQQBQ010000067.1:0-46608 GCF_052245915.1 Nonomuraea sp. 10N515B | reverse complement strand
TCAGGCCCCTGGTGGTGAAGGTTGATCTTGGTCGACAACCCTTCTACCAGGGGCTATCTGCGTTGCGGATCAAGGATGATGATCTGCAACGGACCCGTGACCTGCAGCGTCACGGTGGAATGGGCTCGGTGTACCACGTGGCGAATTCGGTCAGGTCAGACAGGGCCACATCGGCTCCGTGCTCACGCAGCTCTCCCACGGTGTAGGGACCGGTCGCGACGGCCACGCTCACGGCGCCGCCGGCGCGCGCCGCCTCGATGTCCGCGACATGGTCACCAACATAAGCCGCCGCGCCGAACCGCGCGAGCGCCGATCCCTTGTCCGCGCCGAAAAGCGAGCCGACCACCTCGTCCACGACCAGGCCGAGCGTCTCGACCGTGCCGACGGCGTCCCGCGGGTTCTTACCGGTCACCACGATGACCCGGCCACCGGCCGCGCGTACGGCGGCGATCGCGTCGTACGCCCCCGCCATGGCGGTGTGCACCGGAACCCCCATTTCTGGATAGATCTCCCGATACAGGTCCGCCGCCGCGGCGACCTCCTCAGCCGGCAGCCAGTTGGCCAGCTCGACCTCCAGCGGCGGCCCCAGCCGCGAGACGACGGCCGCGCTGTCGATCGGCACCCCCAACCGCACGGACAGCTCGTCGAAAACCGCCGCGATGCCCGTCCGCGTATCCGCCAATGTCATGTCCAGGTCGAATCCCACCGAAGTCGTCACAGGTGCAGGATGCCAAACCCTCTTCTCCTCCGCATAACGCCCCTTGTTGTGGGACTGTTGGAATGGGAAGAAAGGAATTACTTATCGGAGAGGAGCGGTCGTGACCGACACCCCCAAACCGCCGCAGACCGGAGATCGCCTCGTCGCCTCCTCCGCTCCCGCCCGCCCGCACAGGCCCGCGAGACACCTCGGGTCCCCGGTGACCCCATGGCAGCGTGTCGTGTCGTCCCTGGCCACCCTGGTGCGGCTGGCCTCTAGGGTGGCGGCGCTCTCCCTCGTGCTGTACGCGCTGTTCACGGTCTTCCGGGCCAACCCCGCCAACGTCTGGTACCAGTTCGTCGAGTCGCTCGCCGCATCGCTGTCCCTGGGCCTGGCCAACCTGTTCCAGCTCGCCGAGCCACGCTGGACGACGCTCGTCAATTACGGACTCGCCGCGATCGTCTGGTTGATCATCGGCTCCGCCCTGGCGAGCCTGATCCGGCGCGCAGCTCCGTAACGACTACTCTCGATGCGGAGGTATCAGGATAGACATGACCAGATCTACCCGTGAGCGGATCATCGATGAGTCCCTGCGGCTGTTCGCCGAGCGGGGCTACTCCGCCACTTCCGTGGCCGAGATCGAGGCCGCCTCAGGGCTGTCTCCTGGCGCCGGCGGCCTCTACCGCCACTTCAAGTCCAAGTACGAGGTGCTCGCCGCGGCGATCAACGAGCACGCCGCCCGCACCAGGACGCAGGTGGCCGAGAGCCTCGCCGAGCTGAGCGGCATGGAAGCCTCCGTGGATCTGGAAGAGCGCCTGTCGCTGCTCTGCCGGGCCGGGCTGGCCAAAGTACGCGAGGAGTCGGAGCTGACCCGGGTGTTCTTCCGCGACCTGAGCCAGTTCCCCGAGCTGGTGGCCGTCGTCCGCGAGGGGCTGCTGCAGCCCATGTTCGACGCGATCGTCACCTGGTTCCGCGCGCAGCCCGAATACCGCGACGCCAAACTCGACTGGACGGGCATCTCGGCGGTGCTCGGCGGCGCCGTCGTGCATTACCGGCTGTTCCAGGAGACCGTGGGCGAGCTCCCCGGCCATGCGGAAAAGGACCAGTTCGTGGCGGCCTGGGTACGCCTGGCGGTCGGTCTGCTCCCGAGCCCGGCACCGGTCAGCTGACGTCGAGCAGCCGGTAGGCCAGCCACACCACGCCGATGCCCGTACCGATCATGAACATGGTGCCGCTCACCGCCCAGAACTGCGTCAGGAACGCGTTCAGCCCCGGCTCGCTCCCCACGCGCAGGCCGCCGATGAGCACCCCGCCGACCGAGTAGCCGAGCAGCGGCGCGCCCACCCCGAGGAACCGGTCACGCGGCGCCCAGCTCCCGCTGAACAGCACCACCACCGCGCCGCCCGCCCACACCACCAGCGGAATCGGGAAGATCGCCAGCAGCGGCAGGTCGAACGGCACCAGCAACGCCGCCACTACCAGGAGCACCATCGAGGCCGTCTCGCGCGGGTGTTCTTTGACGATCGTCCTGGCGTCCCTGCCGCCGGTGGCCATCGGGTTCGCGCTCGCCATGGCCGCCCGTCGCAGCCCCGCGAACGGCAGGCCCCTCCCGGGCGATCCGGCGAGCCGCTCCTCGGCGACCCTCCGGTACGTCCGCACGCCGGGCGGCGTGTCCCGGTCGTCGACGATCGTGGGGAAGCGCCGTGTGGCCGTCGGCCCCTCGGCGCCGCGCTGACCGGTATCGGAAGCACTGCTCGCTCCGGCAGCCCCGGCCTGCTCGGCGGCGGCGGCCTCGGCCAGCCTGCGGGCCTCGCGCTCGACCAGCGCCACCGGATCGCCGAACCTGGCCAGCACCTTCGCCACCTCGCGGGCGTTCTGGCTACCGGCCCGCTCGGCCTCGATCCTGGCCCGTAGCCGCCGGGCGAAGTCCAGCCGCTGGTCGGCCCGGAGCACGCCGTGGGCCGCGTCCGCGGCCTTGGACACGTAGTTCAGCACGAGCTGGTCCGCGCGCTCTATCACGTCAAGCCATGCTGCCCCAATCAGGGGGGACATACCATGGCAACGATGGAGTTCACGGAGTGGATCAGGGGGCGTACCGACGAACAGCTGCGGGCGCTCGTCTCCGCGCGCCCTGAGTTGATCACTCCGGTGCCCGCTCATCTGGAAGGTTTGGCGTCGCGGGCGGCGAGCCCGTCGGCGGTCGGCAGGGCGCTCGACCGGCTCGACCGCTTCGCGCTCGCGGTCGTCGAGACGCTGGCCGTGCAGGACGGCCCGGTGCCGAAGGAACGCCTGCGCGAGCTCGTCGGCGCGGCTCTGGAGGACGGTGACGCTGAGCCCGGCCTGTCCACCGCGCTCGACAGGCTGTGCGACCTCGCCCTGGTCTACGGCACCGACGACGCGCTCGACCTCGGACCCGGCGTGCGCAAGGTCCTGGAGGACCCGGCCGGGCTGGGCCCCAAGGCGGTCGACGCGTTCCGGCACCATCCGCCCGAGCAGCTCGACGAGATGGCCGACGACGTCGCCCCCGGCACCGCGGGCTCGGGCAAGGAGCGTCTGGCGGCCGCCCTGGCCGTCCCTGCCGCGCTGGTCGAGGAGGTGTCACCCGGGGCCAGAGCGGCGCTCGACCAGCTCACCTGGGGCCCGCCTGCGGGCCGCGTGCCCAACGCCAGGCGCGAGGTGCGCCGTGACACGGCCCGCTCCCCCATCGAGGAGCTGCTGGCCCGTGGCCTGCTGGCCGCGACCGGCGAGGAGAGCGTGACGCTGCCTCGCGAGGTCGGGCTCTACCTGCGTGGCGGGCGGGTGCACCGCGGCCTGCTGGCCGTGCCGCCGCCGCTCGAGGGGGCCGTACGCGACCGGCAGCTGGCCGACCGGACGGCGGCCGGGCAGGCGTTCTCGTTCGTCAGGTCGGTCGAGGAGCTCTGCGAGCGGTGGAGCATCGAGCCGCCGGGCGTGTTGCGTACCGGCGGGCTCGGCGTGCGGGACCTGAAGCGCACGGCAAGTGAGCTGGACCTGCCCGAGTGGGTGGCTGCCCTGGTCGTGGAGGTGGCGCACGCGGCCGGGCTGGTCGCGGCCGGCGGCGGGGTGGACGGCGAGTGGCTGCCGACCCCCGGCTATGACCTGTGGCGGGTCAGGGTCACCGCGGACCGGTGGGTGACGCTGGCGACCACATGGCTGCAGATGGACAGGATGCCCGGATTGGTGGGTGAGCGGGACGAGCGGGACAGGCCGCTCAACGCCCTGCACACCGACCTGCGCCGCTCGTCCGCGCCCGGCGTGCGGGCCGCCACGCTGGGCGTGCTGGCGGCGGCGCCGGGTCTGGCACCCGCGCGCGACTCCGTGCTGGAACGGCTGGCCTGGGAGCAACCACGCCGCCGCGGCCCGCTGCGCGAGCAGCTGATCGAGTTCGCGTTGCGGGAGGCCGAGCAGGTCGGTGTGACCGGCCTCGGCGCGCTGTCCGGGCACGGGCGGGCGCTGATCGAGGGCGGGGACGCCCCGGGGTTGCTCGCGCCGCTGCTGCCCGAGCCCGTCGATCACGTGCTGCTCCAGGCGGACCTGACCGCGGTCGCGCCGGGGCCGCTCACGAGCGAGCTCAACCGCTGGATGACGCTCACCGCCGACGTCGAGTCGAAGGGCGGGGCCACGGTCTACCGGTTCAGCGAGGGGTCCATCCGGCGGGCGCTGGACGCCGGGCACGGGGGCGAGGAGCTGGTGGCCATGCTGGCCCGGCACTCGGCCACGCCGGTGCCGCAGGCGCTGTCCTACCTGGTGACCGACGTGGCGCGACGGCACGGGCGCATCCGCGTGGGCACCGCGAGCGCGTACATCCGCTGCGACGACCCCGCGCTGCTCGACCAGATCACCGCCGACCGGCGCTCGGCGGCGTTGCGGTTGCGCAGGCTCGCGCCGACCGTGATCGCCTCACGCTCGTCCCGGGCGGCGCTGGTGGACTCGCTGCGCGCGATGGGGTACGCGCCCGTGGCCGAGTCGCTCGACGGCGACGTGATCATCTCGCAGCTCGACAGCCGCCGTACCGAGGCTGCGCCGCCGGTCCGCACCATGGCCGCGGCCAACGGCATCGACCTCGAGGTGGTCGCGGCGGCCGTCCGCGCCTTGCGGGCAGGCGACGCGGCGCACCTGGCGCGGCGCGAGCCCGTGGACGCCCCGAACGGCCGGGTGCCGCGCGGGCCCGCGACCGCCACCATCTCGGCCCTGCAGGAGGCCATCAAGCAGGGCGTACGCGTGTGGATCGGCTACCTCGACTCGCAGGGCAACGCGACCTCGCGCATCCTGGAGCCGGCCAGGATGGAGGGCGGCTACCTGACCGCGTACGACGAGACCAGGGCCGCCGTCCACCGCTTCGCCCTGCACCGCATCACGGGCGTGGCAGGGCTCTAGCGCCTTCTGGCCGCCGGCTCCTCAGCCGGCGCCAGCCCGGCGGCCAGCCGCACGACCTGCGCGGGCGTGGTCAGGGTCGGCGCCAGGTCCCTGGCCTGGGCGAGCACGTCGGGCGCCAGCCCGGCACGCAGGTCGTACGTGCTCAGGCACAGGTCGAACAGCTCGCCGGGATCGGGCGCGCCCCACGCCTGCTCCACCTCGACGGCCTGGGAGGGGGCGCCGTTCCTGGTGATGACCAGGTATGAGCCGAGCTCGGCCAGCTTGCGCGCCAGGTTGACCAGCTCGGTCCTGTCGGTGCTGACGGCGATCCAGTCGTGCAGCAGGTACGCCCTGCCGGGCGCGTACTCGGTCCTGGAGAGGAGCTCGGCGGCGGTCCCGGCCGGCGACAGGACCGTGATCGTCCCCTCGGCCAATGACATGCGTGACAGCAGGGCGATGCCCCCTAGGCGTTTGCCTATCTCCTCCTCGCCCACCAGGACGAGCAAGTGATGCGCGGCCAGCCGGCGAACCGCGTCGGCGAAACAGGGCGGCTCCAAGTAGGACCGCAGGAGGGCGTCGGCCTCCCTCCGGGTCAGCTCTCTGGTGACCGGTCTGACCTTCACCCCTAACCGGTCGGAGATGTGCGTTATGTAGTCGAGGTCGATCTCGCCCGCTTCAGGCGTATCGGTCACGAAAGTCACCTCGGTGCTAAGGAGAAAATTTCCTACAGAAAAAATCTTGACCCAACGAGTTTCTTCTTTTTATACGAGAGAGTTGCACTGCGTAACCATGCCGCCTGACCAGGCACTTCGTGCGTTTCTCGCATCCAGGGTCGCTCGCACTCCCCTAGATCTTCCACCTTTACATGATCTAGGACCACAAGAAAACACAAACGGCTGCAGAAGCAGATTTATATCTATTTACCGTGTAGTCGCGCACCGCCCACAATGACTAGTCAAGCCGGCCGAGGGTTGACGGCGCGTCCCTCGTCGCATCAGGTTGTGCATGTGACCGAGCAAACGCTGGGCCAGCTGGCCGAGGAGTCATGGGACCGCTTCGACGATCACGACGCGACGTTCTACGAGGGCGTCTGGCACCGCCATCACACGCTCGCCGAGCGGGCGCGCCGGATGTGCGGCGGATTCGCGGCGGCGGGCATCAGGCCCGGCGACCGGGTGGTCGTGATGATGGCCAACTCGCCCGAGGTGCCGCTGATCTACCAGGCGCTGTGGGCGGCGGGCGCGGTCGTGACTCCGGTGGTGTTCCTGGTCGGAGCCGAGGAGCTGCGGCACATCCTCCTCGACAGCGGCGCGGCGGCGATCGTCACCTCCCCTGAGCTGGAGGAGACCGTGCGGGCGGCCGGCGTCGACCTCCCCGTCTACGTGGACACGGCCGAGCTGGAACGGGCGTCCGAGCACGAGACGGTCCGCAGGGACCCCGGCGACCTGGCCGCGCTCATGTACACGGGCGGCACCACAGGCAAGGCGAAAGGCGTCATGCTGAGCCACCGCGGCCTCTGGCAGGTCGGCAAGGACGCCTGGGACATGTCCCACCAGGAGGGCAAGAACCGCGCGATCGTGCCGGTGCCGCTGTCCCACGCGTACGGGATGATCATCACGGTGGCCTCGATGCACGCCACGGAGCCGCAGCAGGCCGTGCTCATGCGCTGGTTCGAGCCGAAGGCGTTCCTCCAGCTGGCCGCCGAGCAGCGCGTCCAGTACGGCACCGTCGTGCCCGCCATGCTCCAGATGCTGCTGGCCGAGCCGCTGGAGTCACACCCGCTGCCCGACCTGTCCTACCTCACCTGCGGGGCCGCGCCGCTCGGCAAGGAGCTGCTGGAGGAGTTCGAGCGCAGGATGCCCGGCGTGCAGATCCTCGAGGGGTACGGCCTGACCGAGACCAGTGCCGTCACCACGTTCAACCCGCCCGGCCGGCGCCGGATCGGCAGCGTCGGCCTGCCGCTGCCCGGCTACACGATCACCATTCGCGACGGCGACGGCGAGCCCATGGAGGTCGGGGACGTCGGCGAGATCTGCGTGTCGGGCGAGTCGCTGATGCTCGGCTACTGGGGCGAGCACGAGCCCGACCCCGACGGCACCGCGCTGGTCGGCGAGGAGCTGCGGACCGGTGACATCGGCTGCGTGGACGATGACGGCTACCTCTACATCGTGGACAGGAAGAAGGACCTGATCATCCGTGGCGGCTTCAACGTGTTCCCGCGCGACGTCGAGGACGCGCTCAACCAGCACCCCGACGTGGTGATGTCGGGGGTGGTCGGCCGGCCCGAGCCGCGCATCGGGGAGGAGGTCGTGGCGTTCGTTCAGCTCAGGCCGGGCGGTACGGCCACGGCCGAGGAGCTGATCGAGTGGGCCCGCGACCGGGTCGGCCGGGTGAAATACCCGCGTGAGATCCGGTTCGTCGAGGCGATCCCCGTCACCAGCGTGCTCAAGCTCGACCGCAAGGCGCTGCGGGCCCGCCTGCCCTGAAGATCTATCGCAGGATCGCGAAGCAAGGTCAGACACATCTCCATTCCGTGATAAGTGTTGACGTGTCTGGAGGTGAAGATGAGTCAGCAAGATCCGTCGGGGTATCCATCTCAGCCCTATGGCGCCCCCTACGGCGAGCAGCCGCCCCCGGGCTACGGCTACGGATACGGCTATCCTCCGCCCCCGCGCAGCCAGGGACCGAGCGCCAACGCCATCGTCTCGCTCGTCCTCAACCTTCTCGCCGTCGTCTCCTGCTGCAACATCTTCGGGATCCCCGGCGCGATCCTCGCCGGGATGGCGATCAGCCGGGCGTCCCGTGAGCCCGAGCGCGCACGTACCATGGTGATTTGGAGCTGGGTCCTGCTGGGGCTCGGCTTCGCGCTGGGGGTCGCCCTCTTCCTCTTCCTGGGCCTCAGCGGATACCTCAACGACTGATTGCCCGATCGGGGACTGTTCCTGCCGTCGTGTGTGTTGGATAAGGGTCACCCGTAGGAAGGATGTCCGTGAACGACGGCCCGCTCATCGTCCAGTCGGACAAGACGCTGCTGCTCGAGGTCGACCACGACAAGGCCGACGAATGCCGCAAGGCGATCGCACCGTTCGCCGAGCTCGAGCGTGCTCCCGAGCATGTGCACACCTACCGCGTCACCCCGCTGGCCCTGTGGAACGCCCGCGCCGCCGGCCATGACGCCGAGCAGGTCATCGACGCGCTGATCAGCTTCAGCCGCTACCCGGTGCCGCACGCGCTGCTCGTCGACGTCGCCGAGACCATGGCCCGCTACGGCCGGCTGCGGCTGGAGAAGGACCCGGTCAACGGCCTGGTCCTGACCTCCACCGACCGCGCCGTGCTGGAGGAGGTGCTGCGGTCCAAGAAGATCCAGCCGATGCTGGGCGATCGGCTCGGCGCCGACTCCGTCATCGTGCACCCGAGCGACCGCGGCAACGTCAAGCAGGCGCTGCTCAAGCTGGGCTGGCCCGCGGAAGACCTGGCCGGCTACGTCGACGGCGAGGCGCACCCGATCAAGCTGGCGCAGGACGGCTGGGGGCTGCGGCCCTACCAGCAGGAGGCGGCCGACGCCTTCTGGCACGGCGGCTCCGGCGTGGTCGTGCTGCCGTGCGGCGCGGGCAAGACCATCGTCGGCGCGGCCGCGATGGCCCACGCCCAGGCCACCACGCTGATCCTGGTCACCAACACCGTCTCGGCCCACCAGTGGAAGACCGAGCTGCTCAAGCGCACCTCGCTGACCGAGGACGAGATCGGCGAATACTCCGGCTCGAAGAAGGAGATCCGCCCGGTCACCATCGCCACCTACCAGGTGATGACCACCAGGCGGAAGGGCGTCTACAGCCACCTGGAGCTGTTCGACGCGCGCGACTGGGGCCTGATCGTCTACGACGAGGTGCACCTGCTGCCCGCGCCGATCTTCCGCATGACCGCCGATCTGCAGGCCCGCAGGCGGGTCGGGCTGACCGCGACGCTGGTGCGCGAGGACGGGCGCGAGGGCGACGTCTTCTCGCTCATCGGTCCCAAGCGCTACGACGCGCCCTGGAAGGAGATGGAAAACCAGGGCTGGATCGCGCCCGCCGACTGCGTCGAGGTCCGCGTCACGCTGACGGACGAGGAGCGGCTGGCGTACGCGATGGCCGAGCCGGAGGAGCGCTACCGCTTCTGCGCCACCACGCCGTCCAAGACCCACGTGACCGAGGCGCTGGTGCGGCGGCACCTGGGTGAGCAGGTGCTGGTCATCGGACAATACATCGACCAGCTCGACGAGCTCGGCGAGCACCTCAACGCGCCGGTCATCAAGGGCGAGACCAGGATCAAGGAGCGCGAGCGCCTCTACCAGGCCTTCCGTGACAAGGAGATCCAGGTGCTGGTGGTGTCGAAGGTGGCCAACTTCTCCATCGACCTGCCGGAGGCGGCCATCGCGATCCAGGTCTCGGGGACGTTCGGCTCCCGACAGGAGGAGGCGCAGCGGCTCGGGCGGGTGCTGCGGCCCAAGGCCGACGGCGGGGGTGCCCGGTTCTACACCGTGGTCAGCAGGGACACGGTGGACCAGGAGTTCGCGGCGCATCGGCAGCGCTTCCTGGCCGAGCAGGGCTACGCCTACTCGATCATCGACGCCGACGACGTGCTCGGCGGCGTGTGACGAATGACCCGGCCGCTCGCCGGAGCGGCCGAGCATTCAGCGTGGTGTCACGTCCACGAGACTCCGCGGGCCGTCGACAAGCGAACCACCCCCCTCACCAGCGTCCTATCACGCCGCCTGCGACATACCCTCATGATCCAGCAAATCCACCTGATATGCCCGATTTTTTCGGTATTCGCAGATTGCTCCACACCAGAGGGTTCTGTCGCGTTCGTTACGTTAACGAGGGCGTGTCTACCGGACCAACATTCCGCCGAGGAACAGCACACCCTCCGCGACGATCCACGCGATCACGGCGGCGCCCATGATCCGCCCGAACGCACGCGGGTCCTGCCTCGCCCCCGGGAGCAGCCACGCGGCGGCCGTGCAGCAGGCGGCGAGCGCGGCGAACAGACTGGACACCGTGGAGACTGTGCCCAGGCGCTGAGAGCAGGTGGACGAGTCCTCGCCGCCCGCGCAGAACGCCTCCAGGCCCCAGCCCGCGAACACCGACAGGCCCCACAGCGCTGCGAGGAGGAAGCTCGCGATCGTGGGGATGATCGGGGAGAACCGGAGCTGAACCCGCGCCACCTCCCATCTCTACCCATCCCACCCTCACGGCAACCGACCCGCACAGCCCGGACGGCCCCCAGTGCCACAGGCCGGTAAATGCGTTGGAAGCCTGCGGCGTGCGCTATTAAACTGGCCGATTCGCTGCCTTAACCACCTCCGCCACCGAACCGGGAGGCACTTTCGCATGCCCGCACACCAGCTGGCCCCAGACATACCCGCCGACGTCCTGGCCGCCGAGCAGGCCCACCTGGCCGAGTCCAGGGCCGCGCTCGCCGCCATGCGGGCCCACGCCCAGTCCCTGTCCGCGGACGCGGCCGGCGACTGGGTGTCGCAGCAGATCCTGCAGTCCCTCCTCGACCAGCGGGTGGCCGCCCTGGCCGACCATCCGGACACGCCGTTGTTCTTTGGCCGGCTCGACCGCGAGGCCCCCGAGCGAAGGAGCTCGCGACGAGAGAGCGACGAAGGAGCCAACGAGGAGCGAAGCGGTCGCGACCATGAGCACGCTGACCTTCCGGGCACGATCTACGTCGGGCGCCGCCACGTGCACGACGGCCACAGCAAGCCTCTGGTCATCGACTGGCGCGCGCCGGTGTCCCGCGCGTTCTACCAGGCCAGTCCCGCCGACCCCATGGGCGTCGTACGCCGGCGCCGCTTCGGCTACCACGGCGGCGCGCTCACCGCGTACGAGGACGAGCCGCTGGGCGACGGCGTGGAGATCGGCCCGTCGAAGATCCTCACCCAGGAGATCGAGCGCCCGCGCACCGGCCCCATGCGCGACATCGTCGCCACGATCCAGCCCGACCAGGACGAGATCGTCCGCGCCGCGCTGGCCCAGACGGTGTGCGTGCAGGGCGCCCCGGGCACCGGAAAGACCGCGGTGGGCCTGCACCGGGCGGCATACCTGCTGTTCACCCACCGCGAGCGGCTCGCCAGGTCGGGCGTGATGATCGTCGGCCCCAACCGGGCTTTCCTGTCCTACATCTCCTCCGTGCTGCCCGCGCTCGGCGAGGTCAAGGTCGACCAGACCACGGTGGCCGGCCTGCTGGGCGACCACACGGCCCCGGAGGACCCGATGGTGGCGGCGGTCAAGGGCGACGCCAGGATGGCGGCGGTGCTCGAACGCGCGCTCTGGCTGCACATCGTGAAGCCGGAGGAGGGCTTGGTCTTCACCAAGGGCGCCTACCGCCACCGGGTGGCCGACTACGAGGTACGCGAGATCGTGGCGTCCCTGCGCGGCACCACCCGCTATCTCCCCGGCCGAGCGGCATTGGCGCAGCGGCTGGCCCACCTGGTCCTGGTCCGTATGGAGCAGCGCGGCGAATCGCCCGACGACCGGGTGCAGGACGCCGTGGCCAGATCGAAGCCGGTCAAACAACTCGTGGACGCGGTCTGGCCGAAATTGACGCCGGAGCAGGTCCTTTATCGCCTGCTCTCGGATCCGGAATTTCTGGCAAAGGCTGCCTCTAAATCCGATTTGTCGCCTGACGAGCAAGAAATGCTTATCTGGCGGAAACCGTACCGGAGCTGGAAGTCCGCCAAATGGTCGGCCGCGGACGCCGCGCTCCTGGACGAGCTGCGCGATCTGATGGAACGCACGCCCTCGATCGGCCACCTGGTGGTCGACGAGGCTCAGGACCTCTCCGAAATGCAGCTGCGGGCGCTCGGCCGCCGCTGCCGCAACGGCTCGGCCACCGTCCTCGGCGATCTGGCCCAGGGCACGACGCCCTGGTCGACGAGCTCCTGGAAGTCCGTGCTCGAGCATCTGGGCCAGCGCGAGGGCGAGGTGACGGAGCTGACGCTCGGCTTCCGTGTGCCGAGGGAGGTCCTCGAGTACGCGGCCCGCCTGCTCCCCTCGATCGCCCCCGACCTGGCCGCCCCGCAGTCCCTGCGCCCCGGCCTGGGTTCGCTCTCCGTACGGCGGGGCGGCTCGGTCGCCGCGGTCGCTGCGGAGGCCCTCGCCGAGGAGGGTTCGATCGGCGTCATCGCCCCCGACACGCTGGTCGGCGAGGTCTCCAGCGCCTTGGCCGAGCTCCCGCACGCCGTGCTCGACCCGGACTCCACCGAGGAGCATCGTCTGCTGGTGGTCCCCGCGACCCTGGCCAAGGGTCTGGAGTACGACCATGTGATCGTCGTCGAGCCCGCGGACATCGTCGCGGCGGAGCCGCGCGGGCTGGCCCGGCTCTACGTGGTCCTGACCCGCGCGGTCACCTCGCTCACGGTCCTGCACGACAAGGCGCTGCCGGCGCAGCTGGCGGCCTGACAGGCGGCGGGCACGGCCACTTCTAGGATGGCGGGCAGGAAGCTCTCTACCAAGGAGGATGCCGTGCCAGCACCGCTGCCACACGAATACCTGCCGTCGGTTCCCGCGCTCGTGGTCGAGAGCGACGACATTCAGGACGGCGAGCGGCTGAGCGACCTGCACGTCTTCAATGACTGGGGCATGCAGGGCCAGAACCTCTCGCCCCAGCTCCGCTGGTCAGGCGCGCCCGCCGAGACCCGCGGCTACGCCGTCACCTGCTACGACCCCGACGCCCCCACGGGCAGCGGGTTCTGGCACTGGGTGCTGTTCGACCTGCCGGCCTCGGCGACCGAGCTGCCCACGGGCGCGGGCACCGCCCCGGACTTCAAGGGACTGCCCGCGGGCGCCGTGCACGCCCGCAACGACTACGGTGCCAAGGAGTATGGCGGGTCGGCCCCGCCGCCCGGCGCCCCGCACCGCTACGTCTTCACCGTCCATGCGCTGGGCGTGGAAAAACTGGGCGTGGACAGCGACGCGAGCCCCGCGGTGGTCGGCTTCAACATCACCGCCAACACCCTGGCCCGCGGCCACATCATTTCCCACTACGGGATCTGACGGAGCACCGGCGCGACGGCGCTGCCAGAAAGCGAAAAGAGCGGCCCGGAAAACCCGGGCCGCTCTTCGTTGCTGCGCGAAGAAAGGACCTAGAAGTCCATGTCGCCGCCGCCCGGCATGGCCGGAGCAGCGGGGGTCTTCTCGGGCTTCTCCGCGATGACGGCCTCGGTGGTGAGGAAGAGCGCCGCGATGGATGCGGCGTTCTGCAGCGCCGAGCGCGTCACCTTGGCCGGGTCGAGGATGCCCGCCTCGAACATGTTGACGTACTCGCCCGTAGCGGCGTTCAGGCCCTCACCCGGGGTGAGGTTGCGAACGCGCTCGACCACGACGCCACCCTCGAGGCCGGCGTTGACCGCGATCTGCTTCAGGGGCTCCTCGAGCGCCTTCTTCACGATCGCGGCGCCCGTGGCCTCGTCGCCGTTGAGCTCGAGCTTGTCGAACGCCTTGGCGCCGGCCTGCAGCAGCGCCACGCCACCGCCGGGGACGATGCCCTCCTCGACGGCCGCCTTGGCGTTGCGCACGGCGTCCTCGATGCGGTGCTTGCGCTCCTTGAGCTCGACCTCGGTGGCCGCGCCGGCCTTGATGACGGCCACGCCGCCGGCCAGCTTGGCGAGGCGCTCCTGGAGCTTCTCGCGGTCGTAGTCGGAGTCGGTGCGCTCGATCTCGGCGCGGATCTCGTTGACCCGGCCGGAGATCTGCTCGGCGTCACCGGCGCCGTCGACGATCGTGGTCTCGTCCTTGGTCACGACGATCTTGCGAGCCCGGCCGAGCAGGTCGAGGGTCGCGTTCTCCAGCTTGAGACCGACCTCCTCGGCGATGACCTGGCCACCGGTCAGGATGGCGATGTCGGCGAGCATGGCCTTGCGGCGGTCGCCGAAGCCCGGGGCCTTGACGGCCACGGAGCGGAACAGACCGCGGATCTTGTTGACGACCAGGGTGGCCAGGGCCTCGCCCTCGACGTCCTCAGCGATGATCAGCAGCGGCTTGCCGGACTGCACGACCTTGTCGAGCAGCGGCAGCAGGTCCTTGTTGGCGGAGACCTTGCTGTTGACGATCAGGATGTACGGGTCCTCGAGCACGGCCTCCATGCGGTCGGAGTCGGTCACGAAGTACATCGACGTCATGCCCTTGTCGAAGCGCATGCCCTCGGTGAGCTCGAGCTCCAGGCCGAAGGTGTTGCTCTCCTCGACGGTGATGACGCCTTCCTTGCCGACCTTGTCCATCGCCTCGGCGATGAGCGCGCCGATCTCGTTGTCGGCGGCGGAGATGGAGGCGGTGGAGGCGATCTGCTCCTTGGTCTCCACATCCTTGGCCAGCTTGGAGAGCTCCTCGCTGACGCGCTCGACGGCGGCCTCGATGCCCTTCTTCAAGGCCATCGGGTTGGCGCCGGCGGCCACGTTGCGCAGGCCCTCGCGCACCAGCGCCTGGGCGAGCACAGTGGCCGTGGTGGTGCCGTCGCCGGCGACGTCGTCAGTCTTCTTGGCGACTTCCTTGACCAGCTCGGCGCCGATCTTCTCCCACGGGTCCTCGAGCTCGATCTCCTTGGCGATGGAGACACCATCGTTGGTGATCGTGGGAGCGCCCCACTTCTTCTCCAGCACGACGTTGCGGCCCTTGGGGCCCAGGGTCACCTTGACGGCGTCGGCGAGCTGGTTCATACCGCGCTCGAGACCGCGCCGGGCGTCCTCGTCAAACGCGATCATCTTGGCTGCCATAAGGCTAGACCTCCCAGATACAGGGTGGCTTGTCCTGGACCGAGCCGACGCCCGCGACGGCATGAGCCTGCATCTCCTTCGGCAGACCCCATCGTCTCGATCCGAGTTGCTGGCACTCTGCTGCACAGAGTGCCAACGAACTGTTTAGCACTCTACCCTGCCGAGTGCAAGCGAACGTCTACCTTCCTGCGGTTCCCGCCCTGGTCAGTCCGTCTGTACGGCGAGCCGCTCACCGTGCGGCTCGCCGTAGGTCGACGAAAGAATGGAGGCCGCCTCGCCCGGACTGCGTTGCCGTGCGATGCCGCCACCGGGTGCATACCAGTGACGAAAATCAGACCGCCCGGACAGACTCCGCCTGCGGCCCCTTCTGGCCCTGCGTGATCTCGAACTCGACGCGCTGGCCCTGTTCGAGTGCTCGGTACCCGTCCATCAGGATCGCTGAGTAATGGACGAATACATCCTTACCACCGTCTACCGCGATGAAGCCGTAGCCCTTGTCCGCGTTGAACCACTTGACGGTGCCCTGCGCCACTTCCGACTCCTCTTACTGGGCTTACAGATCTCGCCCATTCCACCGCGAGACCGTAATCGCCTGACTTAACTGAAAAACAGCCAGACGATCGCCTCGACCATACCTGTGGCACGGGGTTTGGCAACAGAGTCAATCCGCAAACGACGCATTTCTTCGCAGAGTACCTTGTTCAACGTTGAATTAGTCGGGAAAAGGAGAAGGCGCCCACTAGGGGGCGCCTTCCAATGATGTGATCGATCGCACTCAGCCGCCGGCGACCGCCGGGATGATGGAGATCTGAGTGCCCTCAGGGGCGGGAGTGTCGAGCCCCTCGGCGAAACGGACGTCCTCTTCTCCCACGTAAACGTTGACGAAACGCCGAATCTTGCCCGATTCATCAAGAATTCTCGCGCCGATCCCCGGGTAGTCGGAGTCGAGCTTGGCGAGCACGTCACGAAGCGTCGCGCCCTCGCCACTCACTTCCGCGTTCCCCCCGGTGTACGTGCGCAGGATCGTGGGGATCCGCACAGAAACGCTCATGGTTATCTTGCCTTTCCTGGTTGTCAGACAGCCGCGCGGAACGCGTCGAGAGAGGGCCGGATCACGGCGGTGGGCTGGGCGTCGTCGCCGGTGATGGCGTCGAGCGTCTTGAGCCCGTCACCAGTGTTGAGCACCACGGTCTCGGCCTCGGGATCGAGCCGCCCGCTCTCGGCGAGCTTCTTCAGCACGCCCACGGTAACCCCGCCCGCGGTCTCGGCGAAAATGCCCTCCGTCGAGGCCAGAAGCTTGATGGCGGCCACGATCTCGGGGTCCGTGACGTCCTCGACGGCCCCTCCGGTGCGGCGGGCGATGTCGAGCACGTACGGCCCGTCGGCGGGGTTGCCGATGGCCAGCGACTTGGCGATGGTGTCCGGCTTGACCGGCTGGACGACGTCGTGCCCGGCCTTGTACGCGGTGGAGACCGGCGAGCACCCGGCCGCCTGCGCCCCGAAGATCTTGTAGGGCGTGTCCTCGACCAGCCCCAGCGCCACCAGCTCCTTGAAGCCCTTGTCAATCTTCGTGAGCTGCGACCCGGAGGCGATAGGGATGATGATCTGCTCGGGCAACCGCCACCCGAGCTGTTCGGCGATCTCGTACGCGAGCGTCTTGGAGCCCTCGGCGTAGTAGGGCCGCAGGTTGACGTTGACGAACCCCCACTTGTCGCCCAGAGGGTCGCCGATCAGCTCCGAGCAGAACCTGTTGACCTCGTCGTAGGTCCCCTCGATCCCGATCAGCCTCCCGCCGAACACCCGGGCCATGGCGATCTTGGCGGCTTCGAGGTTGGCGGGGATGAACACGCAGGCGTCGAGCCCGGCCCGCGCCGCGGCGGCCGTGACCGCGCCCGCGAGGTTGCCCGTGGAGGAGCAGGAAAGCGTGTGGAAACCGAAGTTACGTGCCGCCTCGACGGCGATGGCCACCACCCGGTCCTTGAAGGAGTGGGTGGGGTTGCCGGAGTCGTCCTTCACGTACAGGGACTTCAGGCCGAGCGCCTGCCCGAGGTTGCCCGCCTTGACCAGCTTGGTCCAGCCGGGGTTCATGTTGGGCTTGGTGGCGACGTCGGCCGGCACGGGCAGCAGGGAGCGGTAGCGCCAGATGTTGGCGGGACCGGACTCGATGTCCGCGCGGGTCACGGCGCCGAATTCGTAGGCCGCTTCGAGCGGCCCGAAACACTCCAGACACGCGAAGCTGGGGCCGAGAGGGTAGCGCGTGCCGCACTCGCGGCAGGACAGAGCGACAGCAGGACCAAAGTCGAGCGACATGAAGCGAGGCCTTCCCTCATCTTCGCCCGCGGCCACCTTGACCGCGAACCGGAATTGGCACCTTGTCCCGGTCGGCCTCGCCCTGTCGCGAGTCACAAGCCGGGAGGGTTGCCGGGGCTTCGCAGGGCCGGTCCCTCCACCCCTCTGGATGAGCAATATGCAGTTGTTGAAAGGGACTCTACCCGCTTAAGTAGGCGGAATTACCATCCGTCTCAGCATTCGAGACGGGCAGTCTCAGCGATAGTCCTCACCGAGCACACCCTGCACGTATTTCCTGGCCTGGTGAATGCGGGATTTGGCGGTGCCCAGCGGGATGCCGAGCTGCTCGGCCACCTCGTTGTAGTCGAGCTGGACGATGTCGCGCAACACCAGCGCCTGCGCCAGGTCGGGCTTGTCGGCCTCCAGCGCCTCCATCGCGTCGAGCAGGTCCAGCCGGGAGCCGGCGATCACGCTCACCCGCCGCACGTCGGGCTTCTGCACGGGCAGTTCCTCCGACGTCTGCTCCGCCGCCCGGCGCTTGAGCGATCGGTAGGTGGTCCGCGCGCAGTTGGCGGTCACGATGTGCAGCCAGGTGCTGAACCTGGCCCGCCCCTCGAAGCGGCCGATGTTGCGGGCCACGGCCAGCAGGGTGTCCTGGGAGGCTTCCTCCGCGTCCTGGTGGTAGGGCAGGATCCGGGCGCAGTGGCGCATCACATCGGGCTCGATCCTGGCCAATAGCTCACCAAGCGCGCGATGATCTCCGGCTGCGGCGGATCGGGCGAGTTCCTCGGTTAGCTCATCAAGCGCCATAGCTGGGATCCTATGATCGAAGGGAGCCATGATGAACAGCGTCCTGGTCGCCTCCAACAGAGGGCCTGTCTCCTTCACCGTCTCCGACGACGGCGAGTTGACCATGAAACGTGGCGGGGGCGGGCTGGTGTCCGGGCTGTCCGGAGTGGCCAAGGAAGACGGCGTCCTGTGGGTTTGCGCGGCGCTGTCCGACGATGACCGCAGCGCCGTCCGGCTGTCTCCCGGCGGCCGGATCGACCAGGCCGGCTACGACACCGGGCCGCTGCGGATGCTGGACATCCCGCCGGCCACCTTCCACCGCGCCTACAACGCCGTGGCCAACTCCACGTTGTGGTTCGTCAACCACCTGCTCTACGACATCCCCAACGCACCCAACTTCGGCACCAGGTTCGGGCGCGAGTGGGAGTCCTACCGCGACTACAACGGCGCGTTCGCGCTGGCCCTTGCCGAGGAGGCCGGGCACGGCGCGCGGGTGATGGTGCAGGACTACCACCTGACGCTGACCCCTGCGATGCTCCGGGCCGAGCGGCCCGACCTGCGCATCGCCCACTTCAGCCACACCCCGTGGGCCCCGCCCGAATACTTCTCCCTGCTGCCCGACGAGGTGGTCGGCGAGGTCCTGGAGGGCATCCTGGGCGCCGATCACGCCGGGTTCCTTACAGGAAGGTGGGCGGGGGCGTTCATGGACTGCTGTGAAGCGCTGCTCGGCGCCGAGGTCGACCGGGTGGCCCACAGCGTCACGCACGAAGGCAGGACGACCAGGGTCGGCGTGCACAGTCTCGGCGTGGACGGCGCGGCGTTGTGGGACCGGGCCTGCGAGCCCGATGTCGAGTCCTACATGACCGCGATCAGGGATCAGGTCGGCGACCGCAAGCTGATCGTCCGCATCGACCGCACCGAGTTGTCGAAGAACATCGTGCGCGGCCTGGTCGCCTATGGCGAGTTCCTGGCCGCGCATCCCGAATGGCACGGGCGTGTGGTGCACCTGGCCTTCGCCTATCCGAGCCGGCACGACCTGCCCGAATACCGCGAATACACCGCCTCGGTGCAACGCAGCGCTCAGGAGATCGAGAACGAGTTCGCCACCGAGGACTGGGACCCGCTGATCCTCAACGTCAACGACGACTACCCGCGTTCGCTGGCCGCCTACCGGATGGCCGACGTGTTGCTGGTCAATCCCATCCGCGACGGGATGAACCTGGTCGCCAAGGAGGGCCCGGTCCTCTCGGACAACTGCGCGCTGGTGCTCTCGCGCGAGGCGGGGGCGGCGGCTGAGCTGGGCCCGTACGCGATCATGGTGAACCCCTACGACATCAGCGGCACGGCCGCCGCCCTGCACGAGGCGCTCATCATGCCCGAGGACGAGCGCAGGCGACGCCGCGACAAGTTGTGCGCGGCGGCCACCGCCCTGCCGCCCCAGAAGTGGCTGGCCGCCCAGCTCGACGCCCTGGCTTAGTTCCAGTCCGCGTACTTGAGCGCGTCGGACAGCCCCGGCGTGTTCCACTGGTCCACGACCAGGATCTTGCTCTTCGGCAGATACCACTCGCGCTGCGTGAAGCGGGCCTTCGTACCGGCGCCTGAGTAGGACACGCAACGAGCCTGCCAGGCGTTGTAGACGGCCTTGTGCCCCTCGCCGACCTGGCGCAGGCCCCGCGTCACCTTCGGGCCGATGATCTCGCCCCACTTCTTGTTGACCGGGCAGGGCTGCACGTCGCTCGCCGTGTAGAAGGGGTTCTTGCCGGTGTAGGGGCCCCAGCCCTCCGCCCCGATCTTGATGTTCTTGGGGCCGAGGAGATAGAAGGCGTCACATTGGGGCGTGCCCCAGCCCTGTGGTTTGCCGCACTTGCCCGTGACGACCTGGACCACGTCGGCGCCGAAGCGGTGCACCTCCCACTGGATCGGAATGTAGAGGGTCAGGCCGTTGCGGAACTTCAGCGGCTGGGCGGGCGCGGCGGCGTTCGCGGGCAGCGCGGCGGTCAGGACGGTGGCCGCGGCGACGGCCGCGACGGCGAGGGAGCGCTTGGACATGCGCCCGACACTAGAGATCGCGACTTGCAGTTCACTCATGAACGACTGAACGCCGACGTGAGCTCCTCCAGCAGCGCGACCACCCCTTCCGGGCCGTCCACCACGATGTCGGCGCGCTCGGCCAGCTCGGCCACCTCCGCCGAGCCGCTGCACACGGTCACGCCGGGCAGCCCGGAGGCGCGTACGGCCTCGAATGCGGCCAGATCCCCCAGATCGTCGCCGGCGAAGAGAACGGACCTGGCGGCCCGCTCGGCCAGGAACAGGCTGAGCGCGTGGCCCTTGTCCATGCCCGGCGGCCGCAGCTCCAGCACCATGCGGCCGGGCTCGACCACCAGCCCATGCTTGTCGGCCACCCGCGCCAGCGGCTCGCGCAGCGCGGCCAGCGCGCCTTCGGGGTCGGGGCTGCGTCTGGTGTGCACCGCGACGGCCCGGCCTTTGTCCTCGATCCGCACGCCGTCCAGCCCGAGATCGTCGAGCAGCAGCTGCAGCTCCGCCTCGGCCCGCGGCACGCCCGGCGGGGGCGGCGGCGCGGAGATCCGGCCGTTCTCCCAGCGCTCGAAGCCGTAGTGCCCGAGTATGACGAGCCCGGGCACGTCGGCCAGCCCCGGCCCCAGCTCCAGTGCGGTGGCCGGGGGGCGGCCCGTCACGATGGCGACGGCCAGGACGTGCGCGCCCAGCTCGGCGAGGACCGCGGGCGCCTTCGGGTGGATCACGGCGGTGGCGGGATCGGGCACGATGGGCGACAGTGTTCCGTCGAAGTCGAGCCCGATCACGGCGCCTGCCGGATCCTTCAAGATCGCTTCCATTCCAGGGATGTTCCTCACGCGGCTGCCGTACCCAGCCGGTCAGGGGCGCATGCCAAGCCTTCTTGCCGCACGGTCGCGCTGGCGGGTGGAGCGCAGTCTGCGCAGCCGCTTGACCAGCATGGGGTCCTGCTCGAGCGCCTCCGGCCTGTCGATCAACTCGCCGAGCAGCTGATAGTAGCGGGTGGCGGAGAACCCGAAGGTCTCCTTGATGGCCTGCTCCTTCGCGCCCGCGTGGCGCCACCATTGGCGTTCGAAGGCGAGGAGCTCGAGATCGCGTTCTGTCAGGGGTTGGCGGGACGTTTCCTGGGCAGCATTGTCACCGCTGAGCGGTGCTCCCATGGTGTCCTCCTCGAAAGGGGCGTGCGACGATCTCGTCACACGCACGCGGCCCGAGCCAATCGTAATGTGCGGAGTGGTGCTGTTCACGGCGGATTGGGAGACGTACAGTCACGAAATGTGACCTCAGTAATCACCCTCCTCACCGACTATGGGCTCGAAGACGGGTATGTGGCGGCCTGTCATGGCGTGATTGCCGGGATCGCCCCGCAGGCGCGGGTGATCGACGTGTGTCACCTGATCCCCTCCGGGGACGTGCGGCGCGGCGCGGCGGTTCTCGCCCAGGCCATCCCCTACCTGCCGGCCGGCATCCACATCGGCGCGGTCGATCCCGGCACGGGCGGCGCCAGGCGCGCGGTGGCGGTCGAGGCGGGCGACCGGGTGTTCATCGGCCCGGACAACGGGCTGCTGTCGTGGGCCGTGCGCGCCAGCGGCGGCGCGCGGGTCGCGTACGAGCTCAGCAACGACGAGCACTTCCTGCGGCCGGTCTCGCCGACCTTCCACGGGCGGGACGTGTTCGCACCGGTCGCGGGGCGGCTCTGCCGGACTCCGTCGGGCTCCGGCGGGCTGCGGCTCGCGGATCTGGGGCCCGAGGTCCCGGTCGACCGGCTGGTGACGCTACCCGAGCCGACGTCCTACCTGCGCGAGGGGTCGGTGGAGGGCGAGGTGGTCTCGGTCGACCGCTATGGCAACACCCAGCTGTCGATCGCGGCCGGGGACCTGCAGGCGCTCGGGGTCCGGGTGGGCGACACGCTCGGGGTGTGGCTGGGGCGGCGGCAGTTGTCGCTGCCGTTCCGGGAGACGTACGCGGCGGTGCCGCCGGGCGAGTTGGTGGCGTTCGCGGACTCGGCCGGTTTGATCGCGATCGCCGTCAATTCGGGTGACGCGGCGCAGCGGCTCGGGCTCCCACCGGGGGCGCATGTCCGACTTTCGCCTACCCAATAGGAGGAAAGCGACAGATCGGAATTACTCCGCGTATCGGTCTGTTTACTGAAGCGTCGCATGCGGGTGGGCATTCGCGTGTCAGAATGCACATCGGCGTCCCCTCCTTACCGCTCGAGGTTGACGTGTACCAGCCGCCCGTTGTGCCGCCCTCACCCATGTCCTTACTCCCAGCCATGCCGCCCAGCCCACCCCCATCCCGGCTCAGCGATGCCGCCCGGGCAGTGACCTGATGAACAGGATCATCGTTCCCGTTCTGCTCGCCGCGCTCGTGGTCGGGGTCGCCTCGCCCAGCGCCTCCGACGACACGGGCGAGGCCGCGCGTGCCGGTCAGTGGCAGCTGGACACGCTGCGCCTGCCCGAGGCCTGGGGGGCGACCAAGGGCGCGGGCGTGCTGGTCGCCGTGCTCGACACGGGCGTCAACGGCCGCCACCCGGATCTGGAGGGCGCCGTGATCCAGGGGCCCGACCTGACCGGCGCCGACCGCAGCGCGGGACTTTGGGGCCGACACGGGACCGCCATGGCCAGCCTGATCGCCGGTCGCGGGCACGGCAACCGGCACGGCGTCGTCGGCGTGGCGCCGGCGGCCAAGGTGTTGTCCATCAGGGTCACGCTGGAGAACGGCGACCCGCTGCGCCGCAGACAAGCCTCCGGCGGACGTCAGCCGCTGGCCAAGGGCATCCGGTACGCGGCCGACCACGGCGCCGACGTCATCAGCATGTCGCTGGGCGGCGGGAGCGGCGCGTGGGAGGGATCGGCGGATGAGGAGGAGGCCGTCAGGTACGCGATCGGCAAGGGCGCGGTGCTGGTGGCCTCGTCGGGCAACGACGGCGAGACGGCCAACAGGAAGAACTTTCCCGCCGCCTATCCCGGGGTGATCGCCGTGGGGGCCGTGGACCAGCGGCTCAAGGTGGCGGGGTTCTCCAACCGGCAGGACTACCTGTCCGTGGTCGCGCCGGGCACGCAGATCGTCACGGCGGACGGCGGCGACTCCTACGTGGTCGGCGACGGCACCAGCTCGGCGGCGGCCATGGTGGCGGGCATCGCGGCGCTGATCAAATCCGCTTATCCCCATATGTCGCCCTACCACGTGCGCACGGCCATCGAACTCGGCGTCCTGAAGCGGCCGACGGCCGGCTACAACCGCAGCTACGGGCACGGGGTGGCCAACGCGCTGCTGGCCCTGCGCGCGGCGGAACAGCTGTCCGCCCCCGCACGCCCGCCGGCCCCCTCCATCGCGGCCGCTCCCACCCCATCGTCCAGGGCGGCGGTGGTGGCGGGCATGCTGGCGCTGGTGGCCGCCATGGCGGTGTGGGTCCTGGCGACGCATCGCGGGCGCAGAAGGGGTGTAACCTAGCAAGCGCTTGTGTGATACTCCGGCTATGACGCATGCGATCGAGGGCTGGTTCGCCGTCGACGCCGACGGGGTCTTCCTGCTGGGCACCCGGTGCACGGCCTGCGGCACCGTCTGCTTCCCGCCTCGACCCGGGTTCTGCCCCAATCCGCGCTGCGAGGGCGAGGAGATGGAGGTGACCAGGCTTCCGCGGCGCGGGCGCGTCTGGTCGTACACGAACGCCTGCTATCCGCCGCCGGCGCCGTTCGTGACGGCGGAGCCGTACGAGCCGGTGACGCTGGCCGCAGTGGAGCTGGAAGGCGCGGGCATCGTGGTGCTCGGGCAGGTCGCCGGCCTCACGGTGGATCAGCTCGAGGTCGGGATGGAGCTGGAGCTCACCAGCGGGCCACTGGCCGACGGGCCGCTCGTGTGGATGTGGAGGCGGGCGGCGTGACCGAGCGGAGCGCGGGAACCAAGAGACCCAGCAGCGTGGTAGTGCTGGGCACGGGCATGCACCCGTGGGGCAAGTGGGGGCGCCCCTTTTTGGAGTACGGCGTCGCGGCCGCCCGCGCGGCGCTGCGTGACGCCGGGATCGCGTGGACGGATGTGCAGTACGTGGTCGGGGCGGACACGATCAGGAACGGCTACCCCGGCTTCGTCGCCGGCGCCTCCTACGCCCAGGCACTCGGCTGGACGGGGGCGCGCATCGCCTCCTGCTACGCGGCCTGCGCATCGGGAGCACAGGCCCTGGACATCGCCCGTACCCGGATCTTGGCGGGCCTCTGCGACGTCGCCCTGGTGGTAGGGGCCGACTCGACCCCCAAGGGCTTCTTCAAGCCGGTCGGCGGCGATCGCCCCGACGACCCGGACTGGCTGAGATTCCGCCTCCTGGGCGCCACGAACCCCGCCTATTTCGGCCTTTACGCACGCAGACGCATGGCCTTGTACGGCTCCACACCCGACGACTTCGCGGCTGTCAAGGTCAAGAACGCCCGCGCCGGGTCGCTCAACCCCATGGCCCGCTACCGCAAGCCGGTCACCGCCGAGGAGGTGCTGGCCTCGCCCATGGTCGCCGACCCGCTGCACCTCATGGACATCTGCGCCACTTCTGACGGGGGCGCGGCGGTGGTGCTGGCCTCGGAGTCGTACGCCCGTCGCCGCGGCGTCCGGGACCTCGTCTTCCTGTCCGCCGTCTCCACTGTCACGCCCACCTTCCCCAACACGGTCCTGGAGCTGCCCAACTTCGCCACCGACTCCTGCGCGGCCGTACCGGCCCCTGAGAGGCCGTTCCGGGCGGCGATCGCGCACGCGGCGTACGAGGAGGCGGGGGTGGGGCCGGAGGACCTGTCGCTGGCCGAGGTGTACGACCTGTCGACGGCGCTGGAGCTGGACTGGATGGAGGACCTCGGGCTGTGCCCGCCTGGGGAGGCGGACAAGCTGCTCCGCGAGGGCGACACGGCATTGGGAGGCCGCCTCCCGGTCAATCCGTCAGGTGGCCTGGCCTCCTTCGGCGAGGCGATCCCGGCTCAGGCCATCGCCCAGCTCTGCGAGCTGACGACCCAGCTACGGGGCCGCGCGGGCGCCCGCCAGGTCCCTTCCCCGCGCGCCGCCCTGGCCGCCAACCAAGGTCTGTTCGGCCACGGCTCCGCCCTCATCACCACCCGATGACGAAGGCCCTCCGAAGGCGGAGCTTCGGAGGGCCTTCGTGCGACGGGCCGGTCAGCCGATGTGGACCACGTCGTGCGTCTCGGCGAAGTGGCAGGCGCTCTCGTGCCCGGTCCCCGGCCGGATCTGCAACAACGGCTCCTCCTCCGCACAGATCTCCTGCGCCTTCCAGCACCGCGTACGGAACCGGCACCCCGACGGCGGGTTGGCCGGCGACGGCGGGTCGCCCTGGAGAATGATCCGCTCACGCTGCTCCCGTCCCTCGGGGTCGGGAACGGGCACGGCCGACAACAACGCCTGCGTGTACGGATGCGCAGGCTTGTCGTAGATCTCGGCGTCCTTGCCCAGCTCCACGAACTTGCCCAGGTACATCACCCCGACCCGGTCGGAGATGTGCCGGACCACCGACAGGTCGTGCGCGATGAAGATGTACGCCAGATCGAACTCGTTCTGCAGCCGCTCCAGCAGGTTGATCACCTGCGCCTGGATCGACACGTCCAGCGCGGACACCGGCTCGTCACACACGATGATCTCAGGCTGGAGCGCCAGCCCTCGGGCGATCCCGATGCGCTGCCGCTGACCACCGGAGAACTGGTGCGGATAGCGGTTGATGTGATCGGGATTGAGCCCGACCACCTCCAGCAGCTCCTGCACCTTCTTGCGGCGATCGCCCTTCGGCGCCACCTCGGTGTGGATCTCGTACGGCTCCCCGATGATGTCACCCACGGTCATCCGCGGGTTCAGCGAGGTGTACGGGTCCTGCATGACCATCTGGATGTTGCGGCGCATGCGCTTGAGCTCGCCGCCCTTGGCCCGGCCGATGTCCCGACCGTTGATCAGCACCGAGCCCGAGGTCGGCCGCTCCAGCGCCATCAGCACCTTGGCCAGGGTGGACTTGCCACAGCCCGACTCGCCCACGATGCCCAGCGTCTCGCCCTTGTGCAGGTCGAAGGAGACCCCGTCGACGGCCTTGATGGCGCCGATCTGCCGCTTGAAGAGGATGCCCTGCGTCAGCGGGAAGTGCTTGACCAGGTCGCGCACCTCGAGGATGCGGTCACCGTTCGCCATCGAGGACCTCCCTCCAGTAGTGGCAGGCGCTGTTGCGCGTGCCGCCGATCTTGTGGAGCGGGGGGGTGTCGGTCACGCAGTTGTCCTGCCGGTAGGGGCACCGGGGGTGGAACGCGCAGCCGGTCGGCAGTTCGAGCAGGTTGGGCGGCAGACCCTTGATCGCGTACAGGTCCTGGCCCTTGAGGTCGACCCGGGGGATCGACTCCAGCAGCCCCTTCGTGTACGGATGCGCGGGAGAGCGGTAAATATCGTGGACGGGAGCGTTCTCCACGATGCGCCCCGCGTACATGACGGCGATCTTGTCGGCAACGTCCGCGACGACGCCCAGGTCGTGCGTGATCAGGATGAGGCCCATCTGGCTCTCGCGCTGCAGCTCGGCCAGCAGCTCCATGATCTGCGCCTGGACCGTCACGTCGAGCGCCGTGGTGGGCTCGTCGGCGATGAGCACCTCGGGGTCCAGCGCGATCGACATCGCGATCATGATGCGCTGCCGCATGCCGCCGGAGAACTGGTGCGGGTAGTCGTTGACGCGCTGCCTGGCGGCCGGGATGCGGACCCGGTCCATGAGCTCGACGGCCTTCCTCATCGACTCGCCCTTGGACATGCCGCGGTGCACCCGGAACATCTCGCTGATCTGCCAGCCCACGGTGAACACCGGGTTGAGCGCCGAGAGCGCGTCCTGGAAGATCATCGCGATGCGCTGGCCGCGCACCTGCGTGCGGGCCTCCTCCGACAACTTCAGCAGGTCGGTGCCCCTGAAGCGGATCTCCCCAATGGGGATGCGCGCGGGTGGCATGTCCAGGATGCCCATGATCGCCTGAGCGGTCACGGACTTGCCGGAACCCGACTCGCCCAGCACCGCGAGCGTCTCGCCGGGGTTCACGGTGTAGCTCACGCCGTTCACGGCGCGCACGATGCCCGCGCGGGTGCGGAACTCCACGTGCAGGTTGTCGACGGCCAGCAGCGGATGGTCGCCCAGCCCTCCCTCGGCGGGCAACACATCCGGTGACGTTCTGTTTTTCACTGATCCCCCCTTCTACCTGAGCTTCGGGTCGAGCGCGTCGCGCACGGCGTCGCCCAGCATGATGAACGCGAGCACGGTGACGCTCAGGAACACGGCGGGGAAGATCAGCGGCAGTGGCGCCTCAAGGAACCTGCGCTGCGCGTCCGCGATCATCAGACCCCAGGAGATCTCCGGCGGCTGCACGCCCACGCCCAGGTAGGACAGCGCGGCCTCGGCCGCGATGAATCCGCCGAGGTTGATCGTCGCGACGACGATCACCGGGGCGAGCGCGTTGGGCAGCAGGTGCCTGAACATGATCCGCGCGGGACCCGCGCCGAGTGCTCTGGCCGCGACCACGAAGTCCTGCGATTTGGCGGTGATGACCGCCGCCCGCATGATCCGGAACGTCATCGGCCAGCCCAGGATGGTGAGCGAGATGACCACCAGCCAGATGCCGAGCCCGCTCCCGCGGAAGGTCGAGCCGATGAGCAGCGCGCCCAGGATGCTGGGGATCGCGAAGAAGATCTCAGTGATGCGCGAGGCCACGGTGTCGGTGGCGCCGCCGAAGAATCCGGCGACGAGCCCCATCAGGCCGCCGATGAGGGCCGCGAAGATCGAGGTGCTGATGCCGATCTTCAGGGAGTTCGCCGCGCCGTAGATGGTGCGGGCGTACATGTCGCAGCCCAGGTTGTCGCGCCCGAACGGGTGTCCGGCACTGGGCAACTGCCTGGCGGTGGCCAGCTCGCACGTCCTGGGGTTGAACGGGTCCACCGAGCTGAACAGCGACGGCCAGATCGCCATCAGCACCAGCACGGCGATGATGCCGCACGAGACGATGAAGATGGGCCTGCGCCGCAGGTCGTACCAGGCGTCGGACCACAGGCTGGCCGGCTTGGACTCCTTGGTCTTGTCCTGCGGCTTTCGGAGGAGACTCTCCTCGGGGGCGATCACGGGTCCGCCCGGTCGAATGTCACTCATAGCGGATCCTCGGGTCGAGCACGGCGTACATCACGTCCACGACCAGGTTGGCCAGGATGTAGATCAACACCAGGATGGTCACGATGCCCACGACCATCGGCTGTTCCCTCTCATACACCGAATCGAAGAGCTGGAGGCCGATGCCCGGAATGTTGAAGATTCTTTCAGTGATCACCGCGCCGCCCATGAGGTTGCCCAGATCTGCGCCCAGGAACGTGACGAGCGGGATCAGCGCGTTGCGCAACGCGTGCCTGCCGACGACGCGCCGCCGCGGCAGTCCCTTGGCGGTGGCCGTCCTGATGAAGTCGGCCCGCAACGTCTCGGCCAGGCTGGTCCTGGTGAGACGGGTGAGATAGGCGATCGACACGCCGGCGAGCACGAACCCGGGCAGCAAGTAGCTGCGCAGGCCGTTGGCGATGCCCGCGATCGGGAAGATGTCGAGCCCGGTCCACTTCTTGAGCTGCACCCCCAGCATGTACTGCAGGATGAAGCCGGACACCAGGGTCGGCACCGAGATCAGCAGCAGCGTCGAGGCGAGGATCATCGTGTCGATCGCCTTGCCGCGCTTCAGTGCCGCCCACAGCCCCAGGCCGACGCCGATGAGCGCCTGAATGATCAGTGCGGTGACCGCGAGGTTCAGCGTGACCTGGAACTTGCCGGCCAAGATCTGCGACACGGGCACGTCGGAGAAGTCGACGCCCAGATCGAATCGGAAAAGCACTCCGCTGATGTAGTGCCAGTATTGGAGCAACAGCGGATCATTGAGGTGATACTGCTCGCGAAGGATCATGACGAGGTTGGGGTCCGCCCGCTTCTCGCCCGCCAGCGCCGCGATGGGGTCACCAGGCAGCGCGAAGACGATGGAGAAGATCAGCAGGGTGGCACCCAACAACACGGGGATCGACTGGAGCAGACGTCTAATGATGTAACGGCCCATTTAAGCCTCCCGTACATGCGAAGAAGGCCACCCCTCGACCATATGGGTTTCCGGCCGAGGAGCCGCCTCCTCGCTAACCCCTAGAGGGACGGGCGCGTCGCCCGCGCCCGCCCCAGGGAACGACCGTCAGACCTTCTCGACCTCAGCCCACTCGATCTGGTTGAGCAGGTTGATCTTGACGTTCTTGACACTCGTCGAGTAGCCGGAGTTGTTCCGGTAGAAGTACACGGGGATGTACGGCAGTTCCTCGTTCAGGATGTCGTCGGCCTGCTGGTAGAACTTCAGACCCTCTTCGACCGTGGCGGCCTGGTCACCCTGGGCGATCAGGTCGTCGAACTTCTTGTTGGAGTAGCCACCATAGTTCGACCCGGTCGCGATGGCGCCGGTGCTGAAGATCGGCGACAGGTAGTTCTCAGCCGACGGGTAGTCGATGGCCCAGCCCATGCGGAACAGGCCCTTGTACGTCTTGGCGTCCAGCTCGTCCAGGATGCTGGCGAACTTCTCGAACGGCTTGGCCGTGGCCTCGATGCCCAGGTTCTGACGGAGGTTGTTGGCAACCGCCTCCATCCACTCCTTGTGGCCGCCGTCGGCGTTGTAGCCGAGCTCGAGCGTCTTGGGGCCGCCGGCCGCGTCGTACAGCTTCTTGGCCTCGGCCGGGTTGTACGTGCAGGCCTTGCAGGCGCCCTGGCGGTAGCCCGCGATGGCCGGGTTGATGAAGTCGTCGGCCGGCGCGCGGGTGCCGGAGAAGACCGTCTCGGCGATGGTCTTCCTGTCGATGGCCATCGAGATGGCCTTGCGGATGTCGACCTTGTTCAGCTCGGGGTTGTACTTGAGCGGAACGCCGATGTAGCCGACGCCGGCGTCCGGCTGGTCCTGGTAACGCTCACCCAGAGTGCTCTTGGCGGTGGAGATCGCGGCCGGGCTGAGCGAGTCGTGGATGTCCAGGTTGTTGGCCTGGAGGTCGTTGAACGCGACGTCCGAGTCGGTGTAGAGCTTGAACTGGAGCTTGGTCCAGCCCTTCGGCTTCGTGCCCGGGTACTTGTCGTAGACCGTCATGTCGATGGTCTGGTCGGTGCCCTTCTTGTAGGCCTTGTCCATCTTGAACAGACCCTGGCCGATGGGCTGCTCGCCGTAGGCCTGCGTCACCTTGCCGTCGGGGCCGAAGGCGGCCTTGGGCAGCGGGTAGAAGGCGGTGTAGCCGAGCATGACCTTGAACTGCGAGAACGGCGCCGTGAGGGTGACCTTCAGCGTCGTGTCGTCGACGGCCTCCAGACCCTTCATGGTCTTGGTGGTGACCGTCTTGCCCTCGCCCGGGTTGAGGTCGGCGAACCCGTCGACGCGGCCGAAGAAGTAGCCGGCGCCCTGCGCGTTCTCCTGGTTGGCCGCGTAGTTCCACGCGTCCACGTAGTTCTGGGCGATGAGGGGCTCACCGTTGTGCCAGGTGTAGCCGGACTTCAGCTTGATCGTCCAGACCTTCTGGTCATCACTGGTGATCGACTCGGCCGCGGCCTCGACGGCGTTCTTGTTCTCGTCGTAGTTGACGAGAGGCTCGAAGAGAGCGGCGAGCGTCTCGGCTCCCTCGGACTCCGTGGTGTTCGACGGCACCAGGAGCTCCTGGGGCTCACCGAGCTCCATTCGGACCGGCGTTTCTGCGGAGCCGCCACCGGTGGCAGTGCCGCCGGTGTCCGAGGCACCGCCGCCACACGCGGCAACCGCGAGGGCGAGCAGCGCGGTACCGGCGACGATCTGTACGCCCTTAGTAACACGCATAGTGAAAGAAATTCCTCCCTCTACAGTGGGCGTACAGCACTGAGCTGCAGTGGTGTGCGCAGCCTGACGGGAGAGTCCTGGTATCTCCCCCGGGTTTGGCTGACATGGTCAAGCCAGCTGAACGCCCTGCCAGTCGATCGCGACTATCCCTTACTACTTGCCACCAGCGAGTCTCTGGCGCGTTGCAGTTCGGTCACACAAGTGCCTATCCACCGTCACAGACATTCGGCGCGATCTGTGCTAAAGCACACAAAGTTTATACAACCGGTCAAGCCTGGACATGAACAGTCGATGAAAAGTACCTCCTACACGACCGTGCTCGCGCCCTTGCCACCACACCGCGCCCCGCTGGGCTACGGTTGAGCAGGTCTTGACGACGCCTTGGAACCCAGCGTCCCAAGTGTCCGTCCAACTGACTGTCGCCGCCCCGTGCGACAGGCACCCCACCGACCGGGATCCAATAGAGTCCTTGCCATGAGCCAGCCGGAATCCGCTGTCGCGGACGCCCAGGCGGGCGGCCGAAGCGGGCAGGAGCCGCTGGCCAAGCTCGCCAAGCGATATGGGCTTCGCCGTGCCATCGCGCGGCCGAGGTTTCCTGTCTACCTGCGCCAGTTGTGGCAGCGGCGACACTTCATCCTGACGTACGCGACCTCCCGCAACGTCTCGAAATACTCCAGCTCCGCCCTGGGCCAGCTGTGGCAGGTGCTGACCCCCCTGCTCAACGCCGCGATCTACTTCCTGATGTTCGGCCTCATCCTGGGCGGCAGCAAGAACATCGACAACTACGTGGCGTTCCTGCTGACCGGGATGTTCGTCTTCACCTACACGCAGCGGACCGTCACCGCGGGCGCCAAGTCGATCTCGGGCAACCTCTCGATGATCCGGGCCCTGCACTTCCCCCGCGCCTCGCTGCCGCTGGCCTACACGATCCAGGAGCTCCAGCAGCTCGCCATCTCGATGAGCGTGCTCCTGGTGATCGTGGTTGCCACCGGGGAGTGGCCGACCTTCTACTGGCTCATGATCCCGGTGGTGCTGCTCCTGCAGACGTTGTTCAACGTCGGAGCCGGTCTGGTCATGGCCCGCATGGGAGCTTCGCTGCGCGACCTCAACCAGCTGCTTCCGTTCATCACGCGCACCTGGCTCTACGCGTCGGGCGTGTTCTTCTCGATCCAGGACAAGGTCGTCGGATCCGCGGGGCTGCCCCAGTGGGTCGCCAATGTGATGTACGCCAACCCGGCCGCGTCCTACATCGAGTGGATGCGCGAGATCCTCATCAAGTCCCACAACGAGGAGTTCGGCCACCACCCGCCACCGATGGTGTGGATGTCTTGCGTATTCTGGGCGGTGTTCGCTCTCGGATTCGGCTTCTGGTACTTCTGGCGGGCCGAGGAGAGGTACGGGCGTGGCTGAATTGACCAAGGAGCTGTCACAGGTGAAGGGCGATAAGCCCGCCGTTCCCGGCAACGATGTGAAGGTGCATCCTGCCCCGGAGCCCCAGGGCAAGCGGCCCCTCGACGTTCCCACGGGCACTCCGACCGTCATCGTCGACGACCTCCACATCGTCTACCGCGTCTACGGCGCGGCCTCGGACAGCGAGAAGGGCAACGCGGTCAACGCCCTCACGCGCATTCTGAAGCGCCAGGGACGCCCGCAGATGAAAGAAGTCCACGCGGTCAAGGGCGTCACCTTCGTGGCCTATCACGGCGACGCCATCGGCATCGTGGGCCGCAACGGCTCGGGCAAGTCCACGCTGCTGCGCGCCATCGCGGGTCTGCTGCCGCCACACAAGGGCGCCGTCTACACCGACGGCCAGCCCTCGCTGCTCGGTGTCAACGCGGCCCTCATGCGCGAGCTGACCGGCGAGCGCAACATCGTGCTCGGCTGCTATGCCATGGGCATGACCCCGGCCGAGGTCCGGGAGAAATACCAGGAGATCGTCGACTTCTCCGGCATCGACGAGTTCGTCCAGCTGCCGATGTCCACCTACTCCTCCGGCATGGGCGCCCGCCTGCGCTTCGCCATCTCCTCCGCCAAGACCCACGACGTCCTGCTCATCGACGAGGCCCTGGCCACCGGAGACCGCGAGTTCCGCAAGAAAAGCGAAGAGCGCATCCGCCAGATCCGGGAGTCGGCCGGCACCGTCTTCCTCGTCGCCCACGACCTCAGGGTCATCGAGGAGACCTGCAACCGCGTCATCTGGCTGCACAAGGGCAAGATCAAAATGGACGGCGACCCGAAGGAAGTCATCGCCGCCTACAACAAGGGCTGACCGATATTTTGATCATCTCTTGACTCGGTGCCGCAACCTCCATCCACCGCATTTGCGCTGACGACCCTCTGGGGACACGCCCCACACAGTCGACAAGCCCATCCTTTACGCGCTGCTGTGGCTCCCCAACCACCGCACTTCGACCCTCCAGGGAAACGGCCTGACCCCACAGCAAGCCGATCTTTTACGCGCTGCCGTGGTCTGCCAGACGCCGTAGCGGGCTGACGGCCCTCCAGGGAAACGGCCTCTGACCCTTCACCGGCTGAGCGCCGTTACGCGAGCCCATGTTGGCCGGCTCCGTAGCATGGCTTGACCCTCAGACGCTTCGATCTTGTGTGCGAAACCAGCGTTGCTGTAGGGGCAAAAGACTGACATCGGGGGTGGCGTTCCGATAGGATTCGAACGTCGTTTCGATCCGAGGACCGGTGATGGAGTGGGGGCTCGCGATGGGAGAGCTTTCGGCCGCGATCGACCACCTGGACACCGAGGACGTGTCCGAGATTCCGCGGATGCAGCTCGCTGAGCAGCTCATCGAGCTGCACTGGCAGATGGCCAGACTGCAAGCACAAATAGCCCGCCGCACAGGCGTCCGCCTCCCCTGAGCCGCATGCGGCGGTCACCACGCGGGAGGCGTGAGGGCGGGCATGTTGGAGCGAGAGGCAGCCAGCACCTCGGTCCGTGAGCGGCTGACTCGGCAGCCTTAGGCCGGCAATGCGCTCCGTAGCGGCGCTCAGCCGGTGAAGGGTCAGAGGCCGTTTCCCTGGAAGGCCATCAGCCGAAGTGCGGTGGTTGGGGAGCCACGGCAGCGCGTAAAGATGGGGTTGCTTGAAGATCCTCAACCGACGAGGTGGAGGTGACACGGCAGCGCAGAGGAAGAGAAAACAGCGCAAAAGAAGAGAAGGAGGGGCGCGTGCCGCGCCGCCGCCCTGCGAGAAGAACGGCGCGGCACACGAGAACGGCTACTTGATCACCGCCATACCCGGTTCCCGAGCGTTGGCACCTAGGACGCCCGCGAACCGGCATGCCGGCTCTCGGCCAGCCGCGTTCTCCGCCTGCACCTCGCGTCTAGTCGTGAACCTAGTAATCCCACACCGAACTGGTCCACCCGAGAGCGGTCCACAGGTCACTGTAGGAGCCGGTGGTCCCGGGCACCGCCGCGACGAGCGGGGTGACCTCGGCGGGGACTTGCCCGACCGTCGAGGACAGCTTGCTCGCCGTGCCGGGGAGCGCGTCCCTGGCCGCTTGAGCGAGGTCGGCCAGCATGGAGTCGCTGGTCAGGATCTCGAAGCCCTTCAGGGCGCCGTTCGTGGTCGCCGGCTGCGCGAGGCGGGATGCGCCCGGCACCGACTTGGTCAGACCGCCCTTGCCCAACGACTTTTGGCCGGCGATGGGCGACAGTTCGGGCAGCGGCCCGCCGAGGCGGGTGACGTCCTCTGCCGCGTTGGGACCGCCGAGGCTGCGTCGGCCCCGCGCCGCGATGGCGGCGTCACGCTCGGCCTCGGTCATCTGGCCCGTCGGCTGAGCGGCGGACTTGGACTTGGTGACGCCGCCGAGCAGCCCACCGAGCAGGCCTCCGCCGGTGATCCCGCTCAGGAGACCGCCGAGCGGACTGCCTGCCAGGTTGGTGACCCCGCCCAGGCCATCGGTGGGAGCGTACCTGGCCGCGTTGTATTGGACTTCGGCTTGAGCTGGCACGGCCAGAGCCGCCGCCAAGCCGAATGCTGTGACGGCGACCGCCGCCTTGACTACTCGATTCATGTTGCCTTCCCGGCTCGTGATCGATCGCTCTCGAATGCGGTGGAAATGCGAATCGATAACCCCCGTATGCCGCGGCGTACACGCTATGGGCACCACACGGAGCGTGGCATCGCGGCTGAGCTACGCCAGCAGTTCTATCACTCGTGATGATCGGCCGCAGGCGCATGAATGCCCATGTAGCAGGGGTTTGCAGCCCGGTTACCGAGTGCGGGGGGAGCGTTGAGCGGGAAGACAAAACGGAAATAGGAGGGTCTTGTTTCCGATATAGCGCAGGCGATTGCAGGCGCGTGCGGGAAGGCGCGGAGCGGCCCTCCGGCCCGGGCACAATGGGGTCGCGAAAACAATTGTGCCGGGCCGGAGGGCCGCGAATTTTCCGGTTGCTGTGGACGCGCTGGACCGCTCAGACCGGCAGCAGTGCTTCGACCGGCTCGAACGGAAAACGCTCGGCGAAGGCCGGGCGCAGATCCGTCAGCCAGACCGCCGTCGGGTCGTAGCGCGCGAAGAACGGCCGCCCCACCAGGGAGGGGTCGCGCGCCTGAATGAAGTGGAGCATGAAGACCTGCTCCCCGGCGATTTCCGTGACGCCGTCGACGCATACCTTCCCGGGCGTGGCCGACATGGACGGGCCCCGGACCGTACGGCAGAGTCCGGACACCGTTGAGTACGCATCCCTGAAGATCTCGTACGCGCGGGCCAGGGGAACGGCGAAGTAATCCTGCGGCCCGGTGTCGCGTTCGATGAACATGTAGTAGGGGATCATCCCCATCCTGAGTTGCCGCCGCCACATGGAGGACCACACCACGGGATCGTCGTTGATGGATCGGATCAGCGGCGCCTGGGTCCTGATCGTGGCTCCGCTGCCGAGAATACGCTTGACCGCTGATTCGACCAGCGGCGACTCCAGCTCGCGTGGGTGCGAGAAGTGGGCCATGAACGCGAGGTTCTTGCCCGCGTTCACCACCTCCTCGAACAGGCCGAGCGTGGCGTCCGCGTCGGGGTCGGTGGTGAAACGCTGCGGCCAGTAGGCCAGCGCCTTGGTACCGATCCTGATCGATTCCAACTGCTCCAACTGGACCAGCGGCTCGATATATCGCCTGATGACGGGTTCGCCCATGATCATGGCGTCGCCGCCGGTGATCAGAACGCTGGTCACCTCGGGATGCCCGCGAAGGTAGCTCACCATCTGACCGATGTCGTCGGAGGCGAACTTCAGGTCCGCGTCACCGACGAACTGGGCCCACCGGAAGCAGTAGGTGCAGTAGGCGTGACAGGTCTGCCCTTGTTTAGGGAAGATCAGCGCGGTCTCTTGATATTTGTGCTGCATGCCAGGAACAGGCTCCTCGTCCATCTTCGGGACGTTGAGCTCCTTCTGACCTGCAGGATGCGGGTTCAGCTGCGCGCGTACGCGGTTCGCTTCGGCCTGGATCTCGGCGTTGGGCGCTTCTGCCTTCAGCAGATCGGCCAGCCTGGCGACGTCAGCAGCGGGAAGCATGTCCTCCTGAGGGAAGACGAGCTTGTAGATGGGGTCGTCGGGCGCTGCCGACCAATCTATGAGTTCATCCACGACGTAGGCGTTCGTCCGGAAAGGCAGCACCGTGGCCACGGCGCGGACCTTCAGCCGCTCCTCGTCGCCGAGCCCCGCACGCTGCAGGAGCTCGTCGAGGTGCTTGGACGTGTACGCCTTGAAGCGTCGTGTGCCAGCTTGATTCAAGATCACTAGGCCTTTCCCATCTTTTTTGTTCGATCGGGTGTAAACCTCACGACCCTGTCGCGCGTCTACGGTCCTTAATACCCGGACGCGCCCCGCCGCGTCAGCGGTTCCGCTGGCCTCCAAGTTTTCCTTCAGGTTCACGGAAATGATCAGCAATCGGTTCACGCCACTCGCGACATATCGCGAATTGGCCTAGACTGACTCTTCGTGACCGACGATCCAGACCTGCGCGCCTCGGACGCCGACCGCGACCGTGTGGCCGCGGTGCTGAGCGAGGCGCTCGCCACAGGAAGACTGACCAGCGTCGAGCATACGGACCGTCTGGACCTCGCCTACACAGCGAAGACGGTCGGCGAGCTCGTCCCCCTGACCCGGGACCTGCCCGAGGTGTCCGCGTCCAACGTGCCCGTGGCCATCGAGCGACAGAAGATCGACTCGAAGTTCAGCAAGATCGTGCGCAAGGGCCGCTGGGTGGCGTCCCGCAACACCAAGCTCACCGCGCGCTTCGGGGCGCTCATCATCGACCTGTCGGACGCCGTGCTGCCCGGGCGGGAGATCACGATCGAGACGAACGCCTGGTTCAGCAAGCTCATCGTACGGGTTCCCGACAACGCCCACGTGATCGACGAGGGGGGATCCACGTTCGGCAAGCGCAATGTGACGGGCGGGTCCCATGCGGATGGGCCGCTGATCCGGGTGACGGGGAGATCCGTGTTCTCGAAAGTGATCGTCTCCCGCGGCAAGGACGACTGGAACCTGCATTGATCTTCCACCGTTCTCCCGCCGCACCGCGGCTGCCCAAGCGGCGAGCTTGGGGCGGAGAGCGGCAGCTCGCGTGACCAGCGGAGCCTTCTTGACCCCCTAAGGCCGACATGTCGGCCGTCGACGGCGTGCACATTCGTCGATTGCGCCCGCGCAGTAGGAGGTTCCGATTCAGTCCCCTAAGAGGGTGGGACTGGAAGGGGCGATGGTGGGAACCAAGAGGTCCTACCCGCCGGTTAACCTTGCAGCTGCCTCGCCTACGATGCGGACATACCGAGCCCGCGTTTCGGCCAAGCCGTGACGGCGGGCTCGATGCCGTACGAGGTGATCATTGTCCGACAGCAAGCCCATCGCGCTGGACGCCATGGGGGGCGACCACGCACCGCACGAGATCGTGGCGGGCGCGGTGCACGCCGTGCGCGAGCGCGGCCTGCCCATCGTGCTCGTGGGCTCCCCCCGCGTGCTCTACGAGGCGCTCGCCGACCACGACGCCACCAAGGAGGTCCCGATCGTCCGGGCCGAGGAGGCCCTGGCGATGGACGAGGGCGCTCTGGCCAGCCTGCGCCGCCCCCGCTCCAGCATCGCGATCGCCTGCCACCTCGTACGGCGCGGCGACGCCAGCGCGGTCGTGTCGGCGGGGTCCACGGCAGGCATCGTGGCCACCGGCAGGCTGCGGCTCAAGGCGCAACAGGGCGTGCAGCGACCCGCCATAGCCGTGGCGCTCCCCACGCTCCCCCGCCCGACCCTGCTCGTGGACGCCGGCGCCAACGCCGAGGTCAAGCCAGAGATGCTGGTGCAGTTCGCTCACCTGGGCACGGCCTACGCCGAGCTGGCCTACGGCATCACCCAGCCCAGGGTCGGCCTGCTCACGATCGGCGCCGAGGCCGAAAAGGGCACCAAGCTAACCAAGCGCGCCCACGAGCTGCTGCAAGCCTCCCCCGACATCAACTTCGCCGGCAACGTGGAGGGCTATGACCTGCTGACCGGCAAGGTCGAGGTGATCACGACCGACGGGTTCACCGGCAACGTGGCGCTGAAGACCATGGAGGGCGCGGTCCGGTACGCGTTCGCGGAGCTCAAGCACACGATCGAGGACAGCAGACTGGCCAGGCTGGGCGCGGCGCTCCAGCGGTCCCGCCTGCGTGAGCTGCACCGCCGCCTCGACGCGGAGGCATACGGCGGAGCGGTGCTGCTCGGGCTGAACGGCACCGTCGTCATCGCCCACGGCTCGGCCAAGGCGCCGGCGATCAGCGCGGCCTGCCGGCTCGCGGCCGACCTGTCCAATGAAGGCATCGTGGCCGGAATCGGCGAGAGAGTAGCCGCCACACATCGCTCACACCGGCTGTGGTGACCCCGTAGTCTTTGACACCGATCCACAGATACGGGGGGTTATGTGGACGGGCTCGCCTTAACGGTGGATGGGCTCACCTCGGCGCAAGTGGCGCTCGCGAAGACCAACCACGTCCCGCGCCGGTCGAGCAGATCGCTCGGCGCGATCATCAGAGCGAACGTCCTCACGCTGTTCAACTTCGTCATCAGCGTGCTCTGGGTGCTGATCCTGATCTTCGGTGAGTGGCAGGACGGCCTGTTCGGGCTGATCATCGTGGCCAACGCGTTGATCGGTATCGTCCAGGAGCTGCGTGCCAAACGTACGCTCGACAAGCTAGCGGTGATCAACGAGGCGCCCGTCCGGGTCCGGCGGGACGGCAGGGAGCAGGAGATCCAGCCCCGCCAGGTCGTGCTCGGCGACCTGGTCCTGCTGGGCCCCGGAGACCACCTGCTGGTGGACGGAGAGGTCGTCCGGTCCGACGGGCTCGAGATCGACGAGTCGCTGTTGACCGGCGAGGCCGACCCCGTGCACAAGAAGGCGGGCGACGAGGTCCTGTCGGGCAGCTTCGCAGTGGCGGGCTCGGGCGCGTTCGTGGCCACGAAGGTCGGCACCGACGCGTACGCCGTGAAACTGGCCGAGGAGGCCGGCAAGTTCCATCTCGCGCACTCCGAGCTGCGCGCGGGCGTCGCGAACTTCATCAAGTACATCACTTGGCTGGTCATCCCGATCGGCGCCCTGCTGATCTACAGCCAGGTCAGCAACTCGGTCGACTTCGGCACCGCGATCACCGGCGCCGTCGCGGGCATCGTGACCATGATCCCCGAGGGTCTGGTGCTGATGACCTCGATCGCGTTCGCGGTCGGCGTCGTACGCCTGGGTCGCAGCAAGTGCCTGGTCCAGGAGCTGCCCGCGATCGAAGGCCTGGCCAGGGTGGACGTGCTGTGCCTGGACAAGACGGGCACCCTCACCGCCGGCGGCATGGACCTCGACGAGGTGCTGCCGCTGCGCGACGACCAGCCGATCGACGGCGCGCTAGCCGCCCTGTCCCACGTCGACCAGCAGCCGAACGCCACCGCCCAGGCCATCCGGGCCCATTACCCCGCCGCCGATGACGGCTGGACCGCCCGCGAGAGCGTGCCGTTCTCCTCGGCACGCAAGTGGAGCGGCGCCGACTTCGGCGAGCGCGGCGTCTGGGTGCTCGGCGCCCCAGACGTCCTGCTGGACGGCGGCGAAGGGTACGATCGGGCCGCCGAACTGGCCACCACGGGCGCCCGCGTCCTCGCACTCTGCCGCGCCGACCGCCTCCCCGCCGCGACCGGCGGCCTCTCGTCCGCCCCGGCCACAGGATCCGTGGCGGACGGCGGGCGCGTGGCGCTCCAGGCCGTCGCGCTGGTGACGCTCAAACAGCGCATCAGGCCCGACGCCCGCGAGACCCTCCGCTACTTCGCCGAGCAGGGCGTGACGGTCAAGGTGATCTCCGGCGACAACCCCGAGGCGGTCGCCGCGATCGCCACCGGGCTGGGCATCCCTGACGGCGACCGTTCGATCGACGCCAGAACCCTCCCTGACGACGACATGGAGAAGCTGGGCGAGCTCTTGGACGCGCACGCCGTCTTCGGCCGGGTCAGCCCGCAGCAGAAACGCACGATCGTCGCCGCGCTGCAGGCCCGCGGCCACACCGTGGCGATGACCGGCGACGGCGTCAACGACGTGCTGGCGCTGAAGGACGCCGACCTGGGCATCGCCATGGGGGCGGGCAGCCCGGCGACCAAGGCGGTCGCGCAGGTGGTGCTCCTGGACGACAAGTTCGCGACGCTGCCGCACGTCGTGGGCGAGGGCCGCCGGGTCCTGGCCAACATCGAACGGGTCTCCAACCTGTTCCTCACCAAGACCTTCTACGCGATCGTGTTATCGCTGGCCGTCGGCGTGGCCGGGGTGATGTTCCCGTTCGCGCCCCGCCACTCGACCCTGACGAACGCCCTGACCATCGGCGTCCCGGCCTTATTCCTCGCGCTCGCGCCCACCCTCGAGCGCGCCAAGCCCGGGTTCGTGCCCCGCGTGCTGCGGTTCGCCGTGCCGGCGGGGGTGCTGTGCGCGGTGGCGGTGCTGGTGTCGTTCTGGGCCGCGCACAGCGGGGCCTCCACGCTCGTCGAGGACCAGACGTCCGCGGTGATCACGCTGTTCCTCACCACGTGGTGGGTGCTCGTGCTGATCGCCAGGCCGCTCAACTGGTGGCGGGTGGTGCTGGTCGCCTCCATGGCGGTGGCGTTCGGGATCGGGTTGACGTTGCCGTTCGTCAGGGCGTTCTTCGCGCTCGAACCCGGTGACATCAGCAACGACCTGACCGCCGTCGGCATCTCGCTCGTGGCGGCCGCGGCGATCAGCATCGCGGTCAAGGTCGCCGGTACCCTTAGAACATGACCGACCCGCAGATAGTGCTCACCGAGCGCGTCCAGCAGGCGCTGGCGCACGCGTTCGGCTCGGAGCACGCCGACGCAGATCCGCTGATCCGGCCTTCCCAGTTCGCCGACTTCCAGGCGAACGTCGCGCTGAGCCTGGCGAAGCGACTGCGACGGGCGCCGCGGGAGGTCGCCGAGGCGATCAAGGCGGAGCTGTCGGACTTCCCCGGCACGGTCGAGGTCAGCGGGCCCGGCTTCCTCAACATCACACTCGACGACACGTGGATCGCCGGCGAGGCCCAGCGCATGCTGGCTGACCCGCGGCTCGGCGTCGGCACGATCACGCCCTCTCAGACCGTGGTGATCGACTACTCCGCGCCCAACGCGGCCAAGGAGATGCACGTCGGCCACCTGCGCACCACCATCGTCGGCGACTCGCTGGCCCGCCTGCACGAGCACCTCGGCAACACCGTGATCAGGCAGAACCATCTGGGTGACTGGGGCACGCCGTTCGGCATGCTCATCGAGCACCTCCTCGACATCGGCGAGGAGACCGCGGTCGCGCAGCTCGAAGCCGGCATGGGGACGGAGTTCTACCAGGCGGCCCGGGTCAAGTTCGACGGCGACGAGGCGTTCAGGCAGCGTGCCCGCTCGCGGGTGACCACGCTGCAGGGCGGCGACCCCACCACGATGCGGCTCTGGCACGTCTTCATGGACGCGACCGTCCGCTACTTCAACAAGGTCTATCAGCTGCTCGGGGTGACGCTCACCGACGACGACATCGCCGGCGAGAGCATGTACAACCCCATGCTGGACAAGACCTGCGATGACCTGGAGGCGTCCGGGACGGCGGTGATGAGCGAGGGCGCGCTGTGCGTGTTCCCGCCCGGTTTCACCGGTTCCGACGACAAGCCGCTGCCGCTCATCATCAGGAAGAGCGACGGCGGTTACGGGTACGCCACCACGGACATGGCCGCCATTCGCTACCGCGTCCACGACCTCAAGGTCGACCGCATCCTCTACGTCGTGGGCAACGAGCAGACGCTGCACTTCAAGATGGTGTTCGCGGCGGCGAAGCTGGCGGGCTGGCTGCCGGACTCCGTCTCTGCCGAGCACATCCAGATCGGCATGATGCTGGGCAAGGACGGCCGCCGGTTTAGGACCCGCTCCGGCGAGTCCGCCAAGCTGATGGACCTGCTGCAGGAGGCCATCGACCGGGCCACGGCGGCCATCGCCGACCGCGGCTACGACGAGGCCACCACGAAGGAGATCGCGCACGCCGTCGGCATGGGCGCAGTGAAATATGCCGATTTGTCGGTCAGTCACGACAGCGAGTACGTCTTGGACTTCGACCGCATGCTCAGCTTCACCGGCAACACCGCCCCCTATCTGCAGTACGCCCAGGCCCGGATCCGTTCGATCTTCCGTAAGGGCGAGGTGGACCCGGCGACGGCGACGGGGCCGATCGGCCTCGGCGCGGCCGCCGAGCGCGCTCTGGCGCTCCAACTTCTGGGCTTCAGCGCCGTGGTGGAACAGACGACGGTCGCGAGTGAGCCGCACCGGCTGTGCTCGTTCATCTACGCCACCGCTTCTGCCTTCACGGACTTCTTCGAGCAGTGCCCGGTCCTCAAGGAGGGCGTGGATCCTGACACGCGCGCCTCGCGGCTGGCGCTCTGCGCGCTGACGCTGCGGGTCCTGGAGAAGGGACTCGATCTTCTGGGCGTTCCCGTCCCCGAGCGTATGTAACAGACAGTTGGTTCAAAGTCCCCGTTCCATGTTGTGGGCGCGCCTCCACCGGATTGGCGCGCCCCAACGACTACGCTTTACGCGGTCATGAACTGAGGCCGACATGGGGGAGTTCTCTGCCTTGAGCACGGACCTGACTGCGAGCCCCCAGGCAGCGACGGAGGTGCATCGTTACGCCGAGGCTCTGCTGGCGCACCTCGCCGCGAACGGCAGCGTGCCACCCGCCGCACCAGGGTTCCGCGACGTACCCAGCTACTGGCTTCCCCCGGCCATCGAGGCACTGGCCGCGATTCTCGCCGGCGACGACCCGCTGGAGCCGCTGAGCCGGGCGGCCGGTCGTGACCAGCAGCGGACCGCGCTCTTCCTGTGCCTGGCGCTCGCGGTGTCCGGGCAGGGCAGCCGCATCCACGCCTCGTGGCTGGGCACCGCCTTCGGCGAGCTGTCACTCGACCGGCCGGTCACGCACGGCCAGCGCTCGCTGTGGCTGGCCGCCGCCAGAGGCGCATACGGCCCGGCCGGCAAGATCTTCGTCCTCCGCAAGCTCGACGCGCTGGCCGTTCAGGAGCACGCCGACCCCGAGCAGTGGGTCCAGGCATTGATCCCCGGCAAGCCGACGGTCGTCGTTCCTCCGTCGCTGGTCGACTTCCCGGAGATGGCCGAGATCCCCGAGCTGGCCCGGCCGTCCATGGCCGCCGATCGCCTGGGGAGGCTGCGCGGCCGATGCGCGGAGATCACCTCGACCCGGCAGGCCGAGCACGACTCCATCGCCCCGCTCGACAACAGCTCGGGTAGCCCGGCCGTGACCTGGGCCGAGGACGAGCCGCTCGCCGTGCTGCGCTCGCTGATCGGCTCTGGCGGTCCTGAAGGGCCGATGGCCTCGCTCGGCACACACCTGCTCGACGACCTGCGCCCCGGCGCCGACCCGCACCTCGCGGCGATCGCACTGCACGTGGCGGCGCCGGTCCTGCGTGGCGTGGCCGAGGAACTGGAGGCCGACAGCCGGCTGGAGCCGCCTGCCACGCTCACCGTGCCGCTGCTCGGCCACCGCATCCACCTGCGTCCCGAAGGCCCCGACCAGTCCTCGCTGGCCGCGGCCGAGCACTCGATCATCACCGAAGGAGCCGTGCCGCGCCCTCTCCCGTGGGCCGCGATGATCCTGATCGTGACCGGGATCGCCTGCCTCATCGGGGCGGTGGTGGTCAACAGCCTGCTCGCGGCGGCCGGCGTGACCATGATCGGCCTGGCCGGCTGGCAACTCTGGCAGCGCCGCAAACTGGTCCAAGCGGACGCGCAGTTCGTGGGGGGCCAGGTCGGCGAGCTGAGGGAACTGGCCGAAGGGGCGGTGTGGGCGCTGCACGCGTACGCTCGCGAAGCGGACGAACGCGCGAAGCAGGCCGCCGACGACGCAGCTGAACTGACTCGGCTGATCCGTCGCGGCCCGCGCGCCGCGTAATGGATGTCTGGCAAGAGC
Organism: Nonomuraea sp. 10N515B; assembly: GCF_052245915.1. Classification (NCBI taxonomy): domain Bacteria; kingdom Bacillati; phylum Actinomycetota; class Actinomycetes; order Streptosporangiales; family Streptosporangiaceae; genus Nonomuraea; species Nonomuraea sp. 10N515B. The sequence continues at coordinate 2,369 of NZ_JBQQBQ010000067.1, read as the reverse complement.
TACGCTGACCCGCTGAACGCCGCCCCTCGGTCGCCGCAGCCGACCCGCTGAATGCCGCCGCCCCGGTCGCTGCTCCCGACCCGGCTCATCGCACTGAACCAGCCAGCCGAACAGCACCATCCCGCCAACCGTCGCGGACGCACTGGAGGCGAGCCACCGCGGCGGCAGCCCGCTCAGCGCTCAGCAGGTGTTGCTCTTAAGTCGTCTCGATCTCCACATGAGACGGGGCGAGCAGGAAGACACGATCGGCGATGCGCTCGATCCGCCCCTCGCACCCGAAGGCCAGTCCGGCGGCGAAGTCGACCATCCGCGTCGCCTCGGGCATCGCCATGCCGGAGACGTCCATGATCACAGTCTGCCCTTCGCGGAAGTGCTGACCGATCAACGGCGCGTCGTTGTACTTGAGCGGCTGGACCATCACGATGCGCGACGAGTCGACGTTCGCGCGCCACCGTCTGGCGGCCCGCTCGGTCGCCGGGACGTATTCGTCCTCGTAGTGCTCGTCGTCGTCATAGCCCTCGTCGTAGTGATCGACCCCGCTCAGGCCAAGGTAGCTCACCACCTTGCGCACTGCCCCCATCGGCTTGTCCTTTCCTCAGGAACTCACCGTAATCGGCACGCTCCTACACATTGGACGGTAACCGACGATTCCTCATTCGCCACGCGACACGCCCAGCCCTAATTCCATTTTGTACGGCTTGCAGCTCGCTTGCAGCTCGATATCCGTGCCCCGTATAGCATCGGCCACATGCGCCTCTTCACTGTTGACGCCTTCACCAGCACAGCTTTCCAGGGTAATCCGGCGGCCGTCTGCCTGTTGGAGACTCCGGTTACTGACGGCTGGATGCAGAGCGTAGCCGCCGAGATGAACCTCTCCGAGACCGCCTTCCTGCTCGGCGATTCGTTGCGCTGGTTCACCCCTGCGGTTGAGGTCACGCTCTGTGGTCATGCCACGTTGGCGACGGCCCACGTGCTCTATTCCACGGGCGCGGCGACGGGGCAGCTCGAATTCAAGACGGCCAGCGGCACGCTTACCGTGAATCGTCTCGGCGACGGCATGATCACGATGGATTTCCCGGCCAAGGAGGTGACCCCCGTTCCCGTGCCCGGCGGTCTGGAGAAAGCACTCGGCGTGACACCTGTGCAGGTCGGAAATAGCCACCTTGACCTGCTGGTGGAGGTGGACTCTGAGGAAACCGTGCGGACCCTTTCCCCCGATATCACCGCCTTGGCCGCCCTGGACGCCAGAGGCGTCATCGTCACCGCCCGCGGCACCGACACGGATTTCGTCTCCCGTTTCTTCGCCCCCAAGGTCGGCGTCCCCGAGGACCCGGTAACGGGTTCGGCGCATTGTGCGCTCTCGCCGTATTGGTCGGCCCGCCTGGGTCGCGCCTCATTGGTCGGCGCCCAACTGTCGAGGCGAGGCGGCCTGGTCCGCGTGACGCTGGACGGCGACCGCGTGCATCTGGCCGGCCGAGCCGTGACAGTCCTCTCGGGCACCTTGCATGTCTGACATGGATCTCACTTTACGCGATCGCGAGATTACACAGAGCAGGACGCGCGTGTCGCCGGCAGATCCTGGCTCCCATCGGCAACTGCTCAAGGGTGCGCTGACCGGTTCGACCGTTCCCGTTGGCATACGCCCCCGGCCCCAATCCCACGAGACCGCACGAGTGAGGCGCCCCTACAGGGCTCCCAAGAGCTGCCGTGGCGGTCGCAAGCGCTTGCTCGCTGCGGAGCTGACGGGTTAATGTCATAGCGACGCGATCCAGAATGATGGAACCCGGGAAGGTCGTTCCTCATTCAGGGCTGACGAAGCAGCTGGATCATCCGCGATGTCCCGTGTCAACGGACACGCGTTCCGGGGGAAAAGGCGCCGCCGGCGTCTGGGAACTAACCCAACGGACCGTGGACCGGGATCGCAGATGATCGTGATAAACGCAACCTGGCAACGAGTGGCACTCGGTGCGCTCTTGGTTCTCCTCCTGATCCCCGTGGTCGCGCTGATGGCGCCCGTTCTCCCGTTCCTGATCTGGCGCGTCGAAGGCCGGGAGTTCGTGCTCGCCCTGTTTGACAAGATCACAGAGCTTGCCAGGGCGCTCGTTCCCAGGGAGAAGAGTCGCGATTCGCCCGGCACGGGCTTGAAGCCGGCACCGCGCGGCTCGAAGAGGATCAGGTCGGCGGCGAGCTGAGTGCAGGAAATAGAAAAGCCCCGACGCGTTGTGCGTCGGGGCTTTCCCCAATCAAAGATTGTCCGGCGGTGACCTACTCTCCCACACCCTCCCGAGTGCAGTACCATCGGCGCGGGGAAGCTTAACTTCCGGGTTCGGAATGTAACCGGGTGTTTCCTTCCCGCCATAACCGCCGTA
>NZ_JBQQBQ010000066.1:0-46705 GCF_052245915.1 Nonomuraea sp. 10N515B | reverse complement strand
GCCAGCCTGCTACCGGACCTCCTGGCAGCTACCCGGACCGGACTTCCACCGGCAAGCGACGACGAGCTTACGAACAGACGATCAGCCGCTATGTCACGGCTTCACCTCCTGTTCTGCTGGGCGCACGGAAAAGGTTCAGTGAAGGGCTTCCGCTCGGCGAATTCTGAACCCGACAGCGCGCGCCAGCGGGAGTAGGTGCGCTTGGGAGCCGGCCGGGTGTCCCAACTTTAAGTGGGCGTCTGGTCAAGGCCATTGCTTGCTGCTGACGGAGAGGAGAAACAACGCACCTCCCGCGATCAGCGTCGGCAATGCAGCTCCGATCCGGCACCGATGAGCCCCATGATGCCCGAAGCGGCGATGAGCAGTCCGGCCAGAGCGCAGAGAAGCATACCGATCAGTTGGGTCCGCATCCGTAAGCCGTGGCCTTCCTATCGAGAAGCCACGTAACCGAAGGCTACTCCGGTGAAATACTGAAGCCCGACCTTCCCATCCCGAGCGAGACGACGCCAGCGCCTGGCAGGCCGCCGTCCGTCAAATGGAAGGTGCATGGGCGTGCTCAGGTCGCCGAGCTGATGACGCTGCACGAACGCGCCAAGGTCTGGGATTTCCGATGTACGGGCAGAATTCAGGGTCGACGGCGCGCATACGACACTGCACCAATTCTCCCCATTCCGTCCGACAACTGCGTTCCGTCTCCCCAAGTTGGTGCATGCATTCAAGAAAGATTGTGCCCAGCATCTGACATGTCACGGGAGAGAGATCTCGCTCGACACAACTCAGATAATCAGTGCTGAGAGCTGCACAGGTTGACGCTTCCGCGCCGTTGACCTCCAGGCGCACACACCGGTCGACGACGTGGAGGGCACCTTTACATATAACATCTCCCCAATATTCAGATCCCTGCCGGCATTCAGTCACCGCTGCGCTTGCTTGCACGCATTCGAGAGATGCGGCATGCAAGCCACGGCACCTCTCGAACACTGGCCGCTCGGCAGCCCTTGATCCAGCCAGCGCCGCCATCAACAGAACAGCTACACCCAACATGGCCAGAGACAGTCGCATCCCAGTCCTGCCTTCACTCGTCGGCCGAATTACATGGCGTTCTACACTTTCGAATCCGCCGTCGCCCGGTCTAGCGCGCTGAAAGAACATGACCGGTCAGTCGGACTTCTCCTTGGATGACGTCCACTGCTCGATGAGTGCGAGCAGACCCCCAATAAAGGCAAGCAGGGCTCCACCGATCAGCAGCCTTATCGCCCACTCCCTGAGGTCAGACATTATGGTGGCCACGATCAACGTGGCGGCACTCCAAGAGGCGTACCCGGATGCCATCATGACCGCAATACGAAGGATCCTGACCTTAGATCTCACTGTTTTCCGACCTTTATGTTCTTGATCTTGGGAATCCACGCCCCCAATTGCTGATCATAGTAACTGGTCGCGTCGAGCTTGAACCAGATGCCATTTCCTCTGTTGTGCGCCAAGATGGTCGCTGCACCCACCAGGAATATGCCGGCGGCCACGCCGCAGACCGCTGCCAGCGGGATAACGATGATCGACGCGGCCCTGAGACTGCATATCGTCTCTCCGATGCCGCTCATGGCGCCCAGGCCAGCTGCGAGGAGGTTCGCCGCGGCATTGCTCAGGTAGTAGGTGCAGTCAGTGCCCCTCTTATTGCACTTCCGGCCCGTGAAATCACCGCCCTCGGTGCAGTCTCGCTCAGACTTCTTCTTCTCGCACTCCAGATACGACATCGTCGACCCACCAGCAATCCTTGTATAGGTCCCCGCATACGAGGTGAGCTTTTTTGAATGGGCCGATGGCAGCGTAGAGAACTCCCATCCTTCTTCACCAGCCCGGCGGGAGCGGTGCCGCCACCGACGGCACGTTCGCTGCCGTCGGTGTAGGCGATCGTCGTGAACGGCCGTTGGGGAAGTCGAGAGTGGCTGGGGTGGTCTGCTTGGTCTGTTTCGCCATGCTCGTTGTACTCGTACGTGATCCGCAGCGGGGCGGTTGAGAGCTGTACGAATCACGTGGCCGCGGGAACGCCTCGCGGCAGTTGTGCAACCCAAGCGCGGAGCGACGTAGAGCTCCTGAGTAACGCCAGCTCATCACCCTCGTGGAGGCGAGAGGCGAGGTGCAGATCGACGTCGTCGACCGCCAGCTCCTGGCCAGCCTCGCCGACGTCCAGGACACTCCAACAGGACTCTAATGCTGTCAAGCACATGGTTCGAACGAGTTTCGGTTGCCGAAGGAGTCCGGCCATGGTTTGCCTTTCGTGGTGTCGTTCCACCAGGTGCGAGTGATCGATAGGGCAGTCCTGCCGCCAGCGCACACGTCGGGCAAAGGATCTCCGCTGATGCCAGTCAGGTCCCAGGAGAAGACACCCGACTTGGCAGTGGCGATCAGCGCCACCTTCCCGTCCGCGTTCAGCGCGACCTCGTCCACACGGGTATCGGGTGCCTTGAACACGGCCATCCGAGATGGGCGCCTGCGGTCCCGCAGGTCCCAGACGACCGTCCTGCCATCAGCCTCGGCCGTTATGGCGAAGCCGCTATCCGGGGTCAGCGCCGCGCTCACCATCAGGTGCTCGACATCCGGTAGCGAGGCGAGACGCTGAGGGCGCGCTGGATCGCTCACGTCCCACAGCGTGCCGCCGACAAGGGTGGTGCGCCCGTCGGCGGTCAGCGCCACAGCCGCCGACGCGGTGCCGGCCGTGCTCAGCTCGCCGCCCTGGACTGGCCGTGTCCGGTCGGACAAGTCCCATACCGTCGACCCCTGTTCGCTCACGGTCACTGCGATCCGTCCATCGGCGCTCAGCCCCAGACTCCGCAAGGCCGAGCGGTGGGCGGTCAGGGTCGCCGCCCGAACCGGACGGGCTCCCGTGAGGTCCCAGACCGCGACACCCCCGTCCTCGTGCCCGATCAGCGCCGTCTTCCCGTCGGAGGTCAGCGCTGCATTGCGCACCGAGCCGCCTTCCAGGGTGGCGGTCTTGACCGGGTGGTCGCGATCGGTGGTGTTCCAGAGGCTCGCCGAACCGTCGACGTCACCGATCAGGGCGGTGCGTGCGTCAGCGCTCAACGCCACCGCCCGCACCCCGCCGAACCGGCTTTCGAGTACGCCCGCACGTATCGCGTCGAGCCGGGAACCCGGCCCGCCGGGAGGCGACAGAGTCCACAGGGCGACTCCCAGGTCCTGATCGGCGACAAGGGCGGTCTTCCCGTCGGCGCCCATCGCCATGGCCGCCACGATGCCGGTGCCTCGAAAGGCCGCCTGGCGTTCGGAGATCATGGTATCCGCCAGCGCGGTCCTGGTCTGGTCGTCGGCGTGGACCTTCACGGCAGCGGCACCCAAGGCGACGGCGGCATACGGCTCCGTGACCCGGGACGCCACACCGAGCAGCGCCAGTTCGCGAGCCTCCGCGACGCGCAAGGCCTCTTGAGCGACGACGTGCTGACGGATCGCCACCCCGCCGCCGACGGCCGCAAGTGCACTGAGCACCACCACGGCGGTGCCGAGTGCCCATCCACGGAGGCGCGCAGCCACGGTCAGCCCCATCTGCCCTGATGGCCGTAAACCTTGGATTCGAAGTCCCACACGACCTCCACGCGAGTGTGTCGCGGGGTATTGGGTAACCTCACCGCGATCCCGAATTGTTTTGGCGGATTCCCTCCATGTGTTGAATGGGCCAATGGCAGCGTAGAGAACTCCCGTCCGCCCAGCTCAGAGGGCACCTCACATTACTTTCCCGGCCTCGCCTTGAGATTCACGCCGTGGATTCAGGCTTAGCGCCCAGTCGATCCGGCACGCCGACAAGGTATCTTTACCCCAGAGCCCGCCGCCGTATCGCGTCCAATCAGCATCGCCGGCGTATCGAGTCCACTCTTCGCGAGTAAACTCCTGACCGTTTGGACCATCACAAGCGACACCAACGGGATCCTCCAGCATCTCTGGCAATTCCCTCAGGTCCCACATCGTCACCCCACGGTCGGGACTAGCAGTCAGCGCCACCTCTCCGTTCGCACTGACGGCGATATGGGTGACTTCTCGGGAGTAATTCTTCAGAGAGGAGATGTTTGTTGGCCGAGATTGGATCGACAGATCCCACAGTGGCACACTGCCACCATCTCCTGCGAAAAGTGCGATCTTCTCAGAATCGGATATGGCGATGCCGTAAAGATCCTGGTTGGGCATATCTAGAGTGACAGTATGAATCGGCTTAGCAGGATCCGCCAGTGACCATACATCCGCCCGGTGGGAGCTTCCGACAAGGATTTTACGTCCGTCTGCGGTAATAGATATTGGCTCTGCAATCTCAAATGGCAGGTCCAGTCTGCTAAGTTGGATTGGGTTATCGTGGCGGCCGAGATCCCAGATAGCCACGTCTCGATCCCCTGTCAGGATAGCAGTAAGACGGGCATCAGCATCAAGAGAGATGCTACTGATGCGGCCATTACCCAGGGACCTGACATGAGAGCGCCTAACCGGTTTGGTTTTTGCGCTGAGATCCCAGATGGAAAAATTGCCGTCGCGGTCACCGACGCATGCTGTGCGGCCGTCACGCGACAATGCGAGCGCCTCTATCGGGCGATAGGAGTCACTCGCGGCTCCCGCATTGATTGCCGCTAAGCGGATAGGCTGTGCAAGGTTGTTCAGATCCCATAGCACCGCGGTGCCGTTATCTTGGCCAATCAACGCGGTTCTACCGTCAGAGGAGAGTGCAAGCACGCTTACATCTTCATAATCACCTTCCAATCTATCCCCCTTTTTGACGTCACCTTCCATATCCGCGTCGAGAATTTCACTCAGATCCCAGACGGCGATGCCGTCGTCGTCTTTTATGAGTGCCACGTGGCCGTCCTGGCTCAGCGCCACACTGCTAGCACCTCCTGGATTCAGAGTGAAGAGGTCTTCGCGACGCAGCACCAGGAGGCTTTCATGCAATGACTTGCGGCTTGCGGCATCCGCGTTGATATGTACCGCGGCCACGCTGAGCTTGAGCGATGTGTAGGGATCCACATCCCTCAGTTCGCTCGCCTGGAGGGCGAGCGAGCGAGACAAGAGGGTCCGCTCGCTCATGAATGCTTCCTGCCGGACGTAGACCAACAACGAGCCGGTCGTAGCTATGACAGCCAGCACGACCAGGCCAATGATGACCAATCCTTTCGCGCCAGGACGGACGTTCATGGCAGCACCCTCATCTCCCGCTAATTGCCGATGTCGCTGGGCTGCAGAACATCGGTGATGACGACTTGAGCCAGGACTCGGGAGCCATAAGAACCGGATCAGCCGCCGCAGGCTCTGTCTGTAATTGGATCAGGCTCGGGATAGTGCGGCAGCCAGGACCACGGTGGTTCTGGCTCGCAGGCGGCCCTTCGGCTTCAGGCCAAACCACTGCGCCCCATCACGGCACTCGACCGATTTTGCGCACGCCAAAACGTCATGCGTCACTGCTCCTGCCGTGAAGGGGCGCACCCGAAACGAGAGGCGAATGCGCTCAGGTGCCCACCGTAAGATCGACATAAAGAAGATCAGCCCTTGTATAGCGGAGTGGTCAATCGGCGCATAGATCCCGTCGCGAACACCGGGCCTTACAGCCTGAGACGGAACAAACGCGACCTGATATCGGTGCAGGATGCAGGGCACACAGGCCTCACACCTGTGACCAACGTCATACTGGTAAGCCGTCATGCCTGATCAGAGCGGCAGCGTCCAGATCTTGCATCCGGCCCGGAGCACACCGCCTGAGCCCATGAGCACTCACTCGCGCCGTGAGGGCAGGGCCAAGTCCCGTTCCTCACGATCACGCCCTTCCAATGAGGATGACCTATCCAGAAGGAGGGCTGATCCAGCACTACGTGCTCGCCCAGGACGTCGTCCGGCTCGGCAAGCTCCACTGGGTGATGGAGACGTCCACGCTGAAGACAGTGGCCGGGACAGCGCAGCACGGTGACGGCGATGACCCGGAAGTACAAGACCACGATCTAGTCACCCGCCGGACCGTCTGCCTCATCCGCACGCTGCCTTGATCAGGACCGCGATGCCGTCTACGCGGCCGTCACCCTGGCCCTGCCTCAACGGCGGCATTGAAGGCGTGAACGCCAGAACCAAGCGAACCATGCGCCAGATGCACGGCCGGCCGGGATTCGCGCTGCTGCCGGCTTGTGCGTCGCTCTGTTGTACGGTGCGGGGCTTCTCGAGCGTCGATCAGTCCGTGTCGCGTTCGCGATCGTCCTCTCCATCCTTCCTGGCGAGGAGCTGACTGAACCCGCCAACGACCGCCAGGACCGTGCCGACCAGGAAGATCGGAAAAGCGCCCGGCGTCCCCTGAGGCAGGGCTGCCCACGACATGACCGTGGACAGCGCCATCAGGGCGCAGCCGATCAGGAGGATCGTGCGCCGGACCAACACCATGTCTACTCCATCATTGCGACTTCACAGTGACCGATTCGTTTCGGATTCGCCCGCCTTGACGGCGGTGCCTGTGAGGCCGAGTGCCTGATAGCGCTAACGGACGCGCCGCGCGCAATGCGGGCAGCCACGCGCGTGCCGGGGGGCGACCCGCCGGTGCACCGGCCGCTTGTTGGCCGTGCTCCGCCCGGGGAAAAGAGAGGCGTCGCTGGTGAGGATCGCCACCTGGAGCTGTCGCAGTTCGGGTGTGGGTTCGAGTCCCAGGTCCCGGGTGAGGATGGATCGCCCGTCGCTGTACACCTCTAGAGCGTCCGCCTGCCGCCCGCTGCGGTAGAGAGCGATCATGAGCTGGGCGCGGAATTGTTCGCGCAGGGGGTGCTCGCGCACCAGAGCGGACAGCTCACCGACAAGGTTTGCGTGCATCCCCAGTCGCAGGTCCGCGTCGATCCGGTCGGCGAGTGCCGCCAGCCGCAGTTCCTCGAGCCTTGTGGCCTGGCGATGCAGAAACGAGATGTCGGCCAACCCGGACAGCGCAGGTCCTCGCCAAATGTCGAGCCCAGCTCGCAGCAGGCCGGCGCCCCTTGTTACGTTCCCGGTAGCGATCGCGTGGCGCCCTTGCCGTACGAGGTTCTCGAACCTCCAGGCGTCCACCGCGTCGGGCGGTACCCGCAGCTGGTAGCCGGCGGAGGCGTGAGCGATGGGAGCGTTGTCACCCAGGGCGCGTCTCAGGCGGTGAAGCTGCAGGCGCAGGCGCTGACTGCCGGCCTCGCCGGCCTCTGCGCCCCAGAGCGCGTCGATCAGTATGTCCCGATGTGCCACCCTGCCGCGATGGCAGAGCAACAGGGCCAGCAGGCTGCCCTGCTTGCGGGAGCGAAGGTATAAGTGCCGCTCCCCATCGATGGCTTCGAGCGTGCCCAATATGCCGAACTGCATCCGTATCTCCCCGCCGACATGCCTGTTCTTCCAGCTGACGAAGCATATGACGCTCCCAGACGGCCCGAACACGAGACCAGGAAACTGTGATGAAACGGAAGTGAAACGGGCTTTACAGACACTAAAGGGTGGCCGGTGATGCGGGAGTTCGGTCAGGATGGGTTCGGGGCGCGCATGGCGCCGAGTGAGGGAGATTGTGGGTTCTTTTCGGCAACTCCGGCTGGCGCCGCGAATGTGGTGTCGACGGGCAATCGCGCCGGTTAGCGCATCATTGCTGTTCGTCGGCCTCTTCACCGTTCAATCCGATGCCGCCGTGTTGGGGCGCGGGCACACGCATGCTCACGCCGCTCCCTTACGTGCCCCAGTCCAGCGTCCCAAAGTAGACAAGCTGGGACCCTTGCCGAGGGCGAAGAAGGGCACAGTGCCGATCAGGCGCTCGGCCAGCGCCGCTACGTCCGCCGCAGCGCTGGCCGCCGCGGCCAGCGACCGGGTGGCGTTGCGCGTGCTCGTGGTCGCGGTGGACCAGAACGACTGGGGCATCGCGACGTGGAGATCCATGCTCAACAGGGTCGGCGCCAAGTACGACGTCCTGCTCACCAAGACCCAGCCGCTCACCACCGCTACCCTGATCCAGACCGACGGCACCGGGAAATACAACGCCATCCTGCTAACGAATGGCTCACTGCTTTACAACAACGGCTCCGGTTGGGTCAGCGGTCTCGACGCCACCGAATGGAACACCTTATGGGCGTACGAGCGCGAGTACGGAGCTCGACAGGTTTCGCTCTATACCGCGTACGGAACGTGGCCCGAGGATTACTGCCTGCGTGCGGGTAGCGAGGGCGGCGTTGGCACCACCCCGATAAACACCGTGTTGACCACCACGGGGGCGAGCGAGTTCGATTACCTCAAGATCGGGGTTAACATCCCCATCTCTCTCTCCTACGTCTACCGCAGCACCGTCGCCCCCGGCTGCTCCGCCGACGTGATCATGACCAGCGGCTCGAACGTACTCGGCGTGCGCGGCACCTCCACGGACGGCCGTGAGCGCATGGCACTGACGTTCACCTCCAACCAGTACCTGCCGCAGGCCGACTTGCTCACGTTCGGGCTGTTCAGGTGGGCCACCAGAGGCCTATTCCTTGGTGAGCAGCGTCACTATCTCAACGCCGACGTGGACGACTGGTTCAATTACACGGATCACCTCTATCCGGACGGGCATGTGGAGAGCGCCCCCGGCTTCCGGATGACGTGGGATGACGCGCGAAGCACGTACGACCAGCAGACCGCCTTCACCGCAGCCAACCCGCTGGCCTCAGGTTTCCAACTGAACGTGGCCTACAACGGCGGAGGGGCCGATCCGGGCACAGTCGCCACGTGCGCGCCGCCTGCGTCCGGCCGGGACGGATTGACCAGCTACTCGCGCTGCCGCGCCACATCCTTCACGTGGATCAACCACACGTTCACGCACCCCAAGATGAACTTCACGGACTACACCACCAGCTACGCAGAGATCCAGGACAACCTCACCAGGGCCGCTGCGCTCGGCCTCAGCGTGGACCCGACCGTGCTCAAGACCGGAGAGTACTCCGGCCTCGGCGTCTACAACCCCGACCCGAGCAACGACATCGACCCACCCACGGACTACGGCCTGGCCGCCTCCAACCCGAACCTGCTGCAGGCCGCCAAAAACGCGGGCGTGAAATACCTGCACGGCAACATGTCGTTCGTCAGCCATCAGCCGTCCTGCTTCAACTGCGGCATCTACCACCCGCTCGAGCCATCGCTGATGGTGGTGCCCGACTGGCCGACCAACATCGCCTACCACACCACCACGCCCGACGAGGAGACGCTGTTCTACAACTCCTACTACGGGCCGACCGGCAACTTCCCCTACTGGCCGGCGAACCAGACCTATGCCCAGATCCTTGGCCACGAAAGTGACGTAGCGATGCAGCACGTCATGTCGGGGTCGATCTACGTGCACACATTCCACCAGGGCAACCTGCGCAACTACGGCTCGGACCGCAGCCTCGTCTTCGACTGGCTCTACGCCGTCATGGCCAAGTACAACGGCTACTACAACGTTCCGCTGCTCACCCCGAACTGGGGCGATCTTGCCCGTTACGTCGAGAACCGGACGAAGCACTTCGCCGGCCTGGGCAGTGTGAGCGCCGTCTACGACCGGACGGCAGGCACGATCACCTTCGAGGCGAGCACCGACGCCGCCGTCTTCACAACCAACGCCGCCGCCGCGGGCGCGATGACGTACGGCACCGACTCGATCGCGCACCTAACCCTCACCGCCGGTCTCCCCGTCACGGTTGCCGCGAGCGTGCGATCGTGAAGGTCACACTCGTGTCGGAGGGCACGTACCCATTCGCCATGGGCGGGGTCAGCGTGTGGATGGACCAGCTCATCAGGGGCATGCCCGACTACTGGTGGGACGTCATGACCATGACGGTGGACGGTCGCGAGCGTCCTGTTTGGGAGCAGCCTCGCAACCTCGAGAACATCATCTCCATGCCGCTATGGGCTCAGCGGCCCCGCCTTTCCACGCGAGACCCAGGAGCCGCCTTCAGCAAGGTGTACGGACGCTTCCTGCAGATGGTCCTCACGCCTGCCGTCATGGGTGAGGGCGGTGGAGAGTTCCTGTGGGTGCTGGAACAGTTCTACAGGTTCGCGAATGCCGGTGGCGACCTCGTGGGGGCGCCCATGGCCAACAAGTCGTTGTCGCAGGTCATGGACACCTGGTACTGGAGCAGGACCGACCGGCTCAACCTGTCCGACGCCATTACCTTTGGCAACCTGATGAGTCACATGCTCCGCCCGCTGGCCGAGCCACCGCCGCGCACGGATCTGATGCACGTGGCCATGAACGGACTGAGCATGCTGCCGGCCATGACCGCCAAGTGGCGCTACGGCACACCGATCGTGCTGTCCGAGCATGGCGTCTACCTGCGAGAGCGTTACCTGCAGTACGTCAACGAGCCAGTTTCGCATTCCGTGCGCGTGCTGATGCTCAGTTTCTTCAGGCGGCTGGCAGTGGCGTCTTACGCCGCGGCCGACCGAATCGCGCCGCACTCGACGTACAACCGACGATGGCAGATCCACAACGGCGCCGACCCCCGCCGGATCCGGGTCATGTACAACGGTGTGGATCCGGCCGACTTCACGCTGGCCACTTCGGATCCGGCCGAGCCCACGATCGTCTTCATGGGTCGAGTGGACCCGCTGAAGGATCTGCACACGCTGATCCGTGCGTTCGCCATCGTCCGCAGCAAGATCCCCAATGCCCGGTTACGCATCTTCGGCGGTGTGCCGAAGGGCAACGAGAGCTACCACCAGAGTTGCCTGGAGCTCGTTGCCGAGTTGGGGCTGGAGGAGTCGGCGGTTTTCGAGGGTCGTGTCGCGACGCAGGTCGATGCCTACCATGCCGGCCACATCGTGGCCCTGACCAGCATCTCCGAAGGCTTTCCCTACACCGTGGTGGAGGCCATGGCCTGCGGCCGTCCCGTGGTCGTCACCAACGTCGGTGGTGTCGCGGAGGCGGTGGGCGAGGCAGGGTTCGTGGTTCCGCCACGCGACTACGTGGCCGCCGCGGAGGCCATGGTGACGCTGTTGCGCCGCCGCATCCTGCGCCGTCGGCTCGGCAGGCTCGCGCGCCAACGCGTGCTGCAGCGCTTCACGCTCCAGCAGTCGCTCGACGACTACCGCGCCGTCTACCGGGAACTCGTGAGGGTTCCCATATGACCGCATTCGAGCCGGCCCCAAACCGCTCTATCGATGAACTCATCGAGCCCATGGGCACGGAAGTCTTCCGCGCCGTTGAACCTCTTCAGGTCGCGGCCATATTGGAGTCCCAAGGGCTCAACGACAAGATCGCCCGTGAGCGGTATGGCCACACTGATGTGTTCTCGCTGGCCGACGCCGCCTACACCCACATCAAGTCTTTGGGCCGCCCTCCTCAGCGGGCCGACACGCTGCTCAAAGAGGCCAGGCCGGTCGCCCAGATCCTGCACGGGCTCCTCTACGCCATGCTGGGGGCTCTCCTGCCGGCCGCCTCGGGGCTCGTGGGCACGCAATGGCTGATGCCCGGTCTCGTCCTGACCACGGGCATGGGCTGGGTGATCGGCAGCGCGGCATCGCACTTGGCGTATTCGCTGATCGGACAGGGGTTTCCGCGAGCGGCGGGCCGCGCGCTGAGTACCGGCCTGCTCATGGGCGTCGTGAGTGCCATGGTCATGGCGGGCCTGATCGCCTTAGCGCTGGACGGGCCTGTCGCGCTGGTCATCCTGTGCGTCATGCAGATGGCCTACCAGATGGCCTCGGGAATCCTGCTGTTCTACCGGCAAGAGGGCTGGCTGGGTATGATCATGCTGCCCTCGATCGTGGCCGGTCTCGTGTACATCGTCAGCGGCGACAGCCAGGTGGGGCTGCTGACGATCAGTTTGGGCTTCATATGCATCCTCGCCACCGTGGGGGGCGCGCTCCTGCTCACCACGACGCAGGGGTCGGACGCTGACACCGCTGAGCCGTCGCTCCTCTCACTGGCCCGGATCAACGTGCGCGTGCTGCTCCCCTCTATCGTCTACGCCACGCTGAGCGCGGTGTTCCTGCTCCAAGCGGAGGCGCGGTACGTGCTCGACCGGACCGACATCGCCGTGGCCGGCGCTGGGCTCGTCCTCGGTATGGGAATCCTGGAGTACCGCGCGCACAAGTTCGAGGATGAGGCCAGGGTGGCCATGCGTGAGGTCCGCTACCCATCCGACTTCACGCGCCGCGGCCGGTGGTTACTCGCGAAGGGTGTGCTGATCTGCCTTGCGGCGCTGTCGGCGCTGTCCGCGCTGCCGCTGGCGTCGCTCTACGTCAGGGGCGAACTGACGGCCACCAGCCTGGCCATGGGCGCCGCGCACGTGATCTTGGGTGGCGCTTACTTCGTGGCGTTCCTGCTGACCAACCAGGCCAAGGTCACCCGCGTCTGTGTGGCTCAGGCAGCGGCGCTCGCCGTGCACCCCCTCGGCCGGCTTCTCCTGCCCGCCGGGCACTCAGCGCTGGCCGACGTCCTGCTCTTCGCCGTGGCCACGTTGCTGTTCCTCGTGGTACTGACCACCCTGATGGGCCTCGGTCTCAGGGACGTCAGGCTCTACAGCTGATCATTTGACCGGGAGGCATCACATCCATGCACGTCGTCATCCTCGCAGGGGGCAAAGGGGTTCGGCTGCGTCCGTACACGTCCGCGTTACCCAAGCCCTTGGTGCCGATCGGGGAGGAGTACGCGATCCTCGACATCATCCTGCAGCAGCTCGCGGGTCAGGGTTTCACTCACGCCACGCTTGCGGTCGGACACCTTAGTCCGTTGATCCGCGCGTTTGTGGACGACGGCTCTCGCTGGGGGCTGAAAGTCGATTACACCGAGGAGGTGAAGCCGCTGTCCACGATCGGGCCGCTGTTCCCGATCAGGGACCGGCTTCCTGAGCACTTCCTGGTCATGAACGGCGACGTCCTCACCACACTGAATTACGCGGATGTGTTGAAGAGTCACATCGACACCGGCTTGCCGCTGACCGTGGCGACCTCACCGCGCGTCGTGAAGATCGATTTTGGGGTGCTTGAGGCGGAGGAGGGTCGCATCGTCGGTTTCCGGGAGAAGCCACTGCTCAGCTACCGCGTGAGCATGGGCGTATACGCATTGTCCCGCTCGACCATCAAGCACTATCCGGAAGGCATGCCATTCGGCTTCGACGAGTTGGTGCTCGACCTGCTCGCGCGGGAAACCCCGCCAGGGGTCTACGAGTTCGACGGCTACTGGCTCGACATCGGCCGCCCTGACGACTACGACGAGGCCAACGCGCGCTTCGACGAGATCAGGCCGCTGCTGTTGCCGTCGCGGAACCCGATGCGATGAGTGCCGTCGTTTTGTTCGGCGCCACGGGATTCCTCGGGCGCCAGGTCAAAGACCTGCTCGTGGACGACCCTCGGGTGACTCGGCTGATCTGCCCTGGCCGGGTTGACCTCGATCTGCTGACTGCGAGCCCCGCCGACGCGGCGGACCTGCTGCGAGAGGCTCGCCCGTCGGTCGTGCTCAGCTGCGTGGGCCGGCTGTCTGGAAGCTATGACGAATTGCTGCGCGGCAACGCCGGTAGTGCCGCCGTGTTGCTGGAGGCCATCACCGTCGCAGCACCACAGGCCAGGTTCGTCCGCCTGGGCTCGGCCGCCGAGTACGGCCCCGTGCCGCACGGACATGCCCAGCACGAGGACGACCCGGCCCGGCCGACCAGCCCGTACGGCATCACCCACCTTGCTGGAACGCTCCTCGTCGAGCAGGCCCGCAAGGTCGACGGCGTATCTCTGAGGGTCTTCAATCCGGTGGGTCCCGGTATCTCCGCGGAGAACGTGCTCGGCCGGGCACTGGACCTGATGAAGACCGCGACCGGCCACATCGACATGGGGCCGCTCGACGCCATGCGTGACTTCGTGGACGTGCGGGACGTCGCCGACGCGGTCTTACACGCCGCGTTCGCGCCCGTTCTCGCGGAGCGTGTGATCAACGTGGGCAGCGGCCGTACGGTCGCGGTCCGTGACGCGGTGGCGCTGCTGGCGGAGGCATCGGGCTTCACCGGCGAGATCCGCGAGAGCGCCCCGGACTCCGCCCGCTCTCAGGCCGTCGGATGGAGCCAGGCCGACACGAGGCGGGCGCGAGACGTGCTCGGCTGGCAGCCACGCATCCCGCTCTCCGACTCGATCAAGGCGATGCTATGAAGTTGATCATGGCCTGTGCGCTCACGGCCGCGCTGACAACATCCACGCCGTCGGGATCTCTGGCCAATGTGCGGAGTTTCACCTATGTCCTCCAGGACTATCCCGGAGGCCGCCTGGATGCCATCGCGCGCGCGCCGCACCAGCTCGCGATCATCGACCTGTCCCGCGATGCGACCATCAAGGGCTACTTCAAACCCGCAGAGATCGCCCGTGTGCGCGCGAGCGGCAAGAAGGTCCTGGCCTACTTCGAGATCGGATCGATCGAGACGTTCCGCACCGAGTTCCGCACCCTTCCGCGAGACCTGGTGCTGAATGTCTGGCCGGACTGGCCTGACGAGCGCTTCGTCCGATACTGGGACTCTCGCTGGTGGAAGACGGTCATCAAGCCCCGCGTCGATCAGGCCCTCCGTGCCGGGTTCGACGGCATCTACCTGGACACCCCGCTGGCGTACGAGGAGATCGACCTCAAGCGCACCCCCGGCGAGTCCCGCAAGAGCCTGGGCAAGAAGATGACCAATCTGATCATCCAGCTCAGTCGCTACGCCAAGAAGATCAGGCCGGGCTTCCACATCGTCCCGCAAAACTCCCCTGAACTCAGGCTTTATCCCGGCTACGTCAACGCCATCGACGGCATCGGCATGGAGGAGCTCTTCCTCAAAGCCACCGACGAGCCCTGCACCGAGGACTGGTGCGGAGAGAACCTGCGGCACGCCCTCGCGCTGCGCAAGCTCGGCAAAGCCGTGCTCGCCACCGACTACGCCGCAAAGCCGGCGAACATCGCGGCCGCCTGCGCCCGCTACCGCCGCTATGGCATAGCGGGAAACGTCACCGTGGTCGATCTCGACCGCGTCAGTCTGCCTTGTTGAAAGAGAGGTTTGTGAAATGCCGAAGACAGTCGGCGTGATCGGCATGGGCTACGTAGGCCTGACGCTGACCGCCGCCCTGGCCCGCAAGGGCTACACCGTGTATGGCGTGGACAACAGTCCACATGTAGTCGAAGCGCTGTCCAACGGCCGAATCCACGTGTACGAGCCCGGAGTGGAAGAGGCCTTCGCAGAGCACCTCGGCAGCACCATCATCATCTCCGACCGGCTTCCGGAAGAGCGGCTCGACGCCGCGATCCTTTCCGTCTCCACGCCGGTCGACCTGTCCACCGGCACGCCCAACCTGGGCAACCTGGCCGCCGCCGCCGAACATGTCGCAGAACGCCCGGAGACGCTGGTCGTCGTCCGCAGCACCGTACCGATCGGCACCAGCCGGAAGGTCGTCCTGCCCGCGCTCACCGCCCGCTGGGGCAAGGCGAGGCTCGTCATGGCCCCAGAGCGCACCATCCAGGGCCAGGCGCTTCGCGAGCTGGTCGAACTGCCCCAGGTGATCGGCGGGCTCGACGAGGAAAGCCTGCAGGCCGGCGTCGAGGTCTTCCAGGGTCTCGCCAACCAGATCGTGCCCGTCTCCAGCCTCGAAACGGCCGAGATGGTCAAGCTGTCCAACAATTGCCACACCGACCTGATCTACGCCTTCGGCAACGAAATCGCGCTCATCGCCGAGCAGCACGGCCTAGATCCGCTGGAGGTCATCAGAGCCACCAACCTCGACTATCCGCGCCCCGATCTGGCCAAGCCCGGATACGTCGGCGGCGGCTGCCTGTCCAAGGACCCCTACCTGATGATCGCCAGCACCACGCAGCGGAAGCCGTATCTGGTGGGGCAGGCGCGGGCACTCAACGAGCAGCTGCCCGCGCACGTTGCGGAGCGCGTGGTCGAGCTCGTCCGCGAGACGGTCGGCCACACCGAGGGGGTCAGGCTGTCGGTCCTCGGCTGGGCCTACAAGGGCTGGCCGGCGACCGACGATATGCGGGGCACGCCCATCGCGGACATGATGCCGGTCTTCCGCGCCGTCGGTCTCACCGTGCTGGGCCACGACCCCATGGTCACCGACCAGATCATCCGCGAGTACGGCGGCGAGCCCGTCAGCCTCGACAAGGCGTTCGACGCCGACGCCATGATCGTCATCAACGACCACCCCGACTATAGGGCCCTCGAAGTCGAGCCCCGGCTGGCATCTTCCGAGTTGCGGGTGTTGTTCGACTCGTGGCGCATCCTCGACGAGGCCGCCATTGTGCGTCATGGCGTCCGCTACGCGGGCATCGGCTACACCGGCAAGGAGGTCGTGGCGTGAAGACCCTGCTGCTGGGTGGCGCCGGGTTCATCGGGCTGCACCTTGCCCGCCGGCTGCGCGGCGACGGCCACGCCGTCACCGTTGTCGACGATTTCTCCCGTGGCCGCCGCGACGACGCGCTGGCCGAACTGGATGTCGAGGTTCGTTCTGCCGACCTCACCGACCCGGCCGCGTACGCCGCGATCGAGCCCGGCTGGGACCAGATCTACATGCTCGCCGCCGTCGTCGGCGTGCGAAACGTGGAGAAGGATCCGGCCCGCGTGATCAGGGTCAACACGCTGGCTCTGATGCATCTGCTCGACTGGATGCGCTCCGGCGACCGGCTTTTCTTCGCATCCACCAGTGAGGCGTACGCGGGCGCCGTCACCACTGGGCTCGCCCCTGTGCCCACACCTGAGACCGTTCCGCTGGTGATCGAGGACGTCGGCTCGCCGCGGTACACGTACGCGATCAGCAAGCTGCTCGGCGAGGCCGCCGTGCTGCACACTGCACGCGCCAAGGGCTTCGAGGCCGTCATCGGACGTTTCCACAACGTCTATGGCCCTCGCATGGGCGCCGACCACGTCATCCCCGAGCTCTCGCTCAGGGCCACCCGCGGCGAAGACCCCTTCACCCTCTACGGCGCCGACCAGAGCCGAGCTTTCTGCTACGTCGACGACGCAGTCGATGCCGTTGTCCGCCTCATGGCGGAGCCCAAGGCCGCCGGGCAGATCGTGCACATCGGCAACGACGCCGAGACCAACATCGGCGACCTCGCCAAGCTCGTCCTGCGGGTCGCAGGCGTCAGCCCCGCCATCCACCACGTGCCCGCACCTGCGGGCTCGGTCGCACGCCGCTGCCCCGACCTCACACTGCTGCGCCGGCTCACCGGGTACGAGCCGCGCGTCGGCTTGGAGGAAGGCGTGCGCAAGACGTTCAACTGGTACAAGGAGTCGTGGACGGCATGACGCGGCAGCCCATCGCTTTTTACTACGGAGACGGCCAGATCGATCGGCTGTCCGGGTTCGACAAGGTCGTCCTGCAAGCCGACTTCTACAGCACGCAGGAGCTCGGCCTGCTCCGCGAACAAGGTGTGCAGACGCTCGGCTACCTGTCGCTGACCGAGGACGTCGGGCCGCCCGCCCCGTGGCACCGCCCCAAGCGCAATCCCGACTGGGGCGGAGCTTTTGTGCGCTGCAGCGACCCGCGTTGGGTAGCACACGTTGTGGACCAGGCTCGCAACGCCATGGCCCGTGGCTTTAACGGCCTCTTTCTTGACCAGCTGAACATCGAATTCACCTACCCCGAGGATCTGCCCCACCTCCTCTACCTCATCGCCGCGATCAGGGAGGAGGCCAAGCCGGAATACATGCTGGCCAACCGGGGGTTCGGGCTGCTCCCACAACTCGCCGACCTGGTGGACGGCATCCTGTTCGAGTCGTTCTCCGCCCGCTGGGTGGACACCGAGACATACGCTCCTTGGCCCGCCGACGTGCTGGAAACGCACGCCGAGGTCGCCGAGCGGCTCCTCGGCCTCGACGTGGACCTTTACGTGTGCGACTACGCCGACGATGAGGAGTTGGCCGACTTCGCGCACCGGCGGGCTCGCGAGTTCGGCATGCTCTCATTTGTCAGCGATCGCGTTCTTTCGAGAATCTGAGACGCCGCCTCCCGGCGGCGTCTCAGACGCCTTGCGCGGCAGGTCTCACAGATGGCCAAGACGCTGGATGAGCAGGTCGAGGCGTTCCGCATCCGCGCCTGGACGCCGCGGCCCCTACAACCTTCGTCTGGCTGGATGCGTTGACACAGAAGGTGCGCGAGGGCGGCCGGATCATCAACGTGCACTGCCTGGTGGCGACCGCGGTCAACGCCGGTGACGGCCGACGCAAGATCCTCGGCCGGATGTCACCGGCGTTGAGGACGGCGCGGGCCGGCTGGCCTTCCTGCGCGGCCGGGTCGCCCGCGGCCTGTCCGGCGTGCCCCTGATCATCTCCGACTGCCACGCCGGGCTCATGGCGGCCATCGGCGCCACCCTGGCGGGCGCGTCCTGACAGCGGTGTCGCACCCACTGAAACTGTAAGGATTCAACGTCGCGAAGGCGCCAGCACGGTGGCCAGGATGCGGTCAGCGTCGGTCAGCAGGGGTTTGCCTTGGTTGGCTGGTGCTTGCAGGCGACGTCGCCCCCCGCTGCTGGAATTTGCGTTGCCCGGCCTGGGCTGTGCTCGCCAAGGCCTGCGTCAGTGGACGTGACCACGCTGGCGAGCCCAACCGGTGGCCAGGACGGGGCCCCATCGCTTGGGTGCCGCCCAACCCGATGCACCGCTTCTGCCCCCTGGACGCCCGCCCCTGGCGCGATCGCGACGGCTCGCGACAAGAACCGCACCTACATATAGGGGTGCCACACACACAGCCAGGCGGCGCTCACAACGCATCTCCGTTGCGGATACGCCAACGCCTCTCTCCCAGACGGTCCTGACATACCCCCAAATCCCGCGATAAGGGATGAATCTGGGCATTTCTGGGCGATACCTGAAGATCACCTGTGAATGGTCAGCCTTGTTAGACGGAGCAGGCCTGAATCTGGTTCCTGTGATCTGAGACACAATCAAGCGACTACTCTCCGCAACGATCTACTAACGGAACTTTCGTCCCATCCGCCACAATCACGCCATACCCTGCAGAAACATCGCCCTTCCGATAACAACACGGCAAGGCCTCTGACAGATAACAGCACGGTCACGTCGGTAACGGCGCCTACCAGATCGTCCAAACCGGGTTCCACCTGCGGAGATCACCACGCTATGTTCCTTGCTATCCCTTTACTGACGCATGGGACGCATGTTGCGACCCACGACAGAGCAAGGAGCAGTTCCCTTGAAGCGCATCCTCATCCCCGCCAGTGGCGCGATCATGGTTACCGGCCTTCTGGCCGCCGGCCTCGCCGGTGCGGCTCAGGCCGACCCGACGACCGCCGCTGACCCGATGGCGCAGAGCGCGGCCAACGCCAAGGCCATCGCCCAGTTCTGGGCGGACAACAACGGTGCCGCCCTCAAGGCTGCCACCGAGTCCAACGTCTGGACCAAGGCCGACGTCGCCAAGCTGCAGAGCAAGGGCGGCTACAGCTCGGACACCAAGCCGGGCTCGACCGCTCCGATCGGCGAAGAGAAGAAGACCACGTCGAAGGTCCAGAACGTCAACATGCCGAAGACCATCGGCAAGGTCTTCTTCGTCAACAGCAAGGGCGAGAAGAAGTGGTGCTCCGCCACTTCGATCCAGTCCAAGTACCGCAACCTCGTGGCCACGGCCGGTCACTGCGTCTACGACACGGCCAACAACACCGAGGTTGTGTCCAAGTGGGTCTTCGTCCCCGGCTACTACCAGGGCAAGGCAAACTGGGGCATCTACGTGGGTAAGCAGGCCTTCACCCACTACGACTTCGACACGTACGAGGACTACGACCGCGACTACGCGTTCGTCACCGTGTACAACGGTGTCTCCATCGGCGGCGGCACGCCGAAGAAGGTCACCAAGGAGGAGTGGGAGAAGTTCCCGGGCATCAAGGATGCCAAGGACGAGCCCATCACTAAGGCCGAGTACGAGAAGTGCAAGGACTACAACGGCGGCGAGACCGCGGACTGCTGGGCCAAGACGACTGACTACGACGACTTGGTGGGCCCGAACTACCCGGGTGCCATCGAGGTCAAGAAGGAAGTCTCGAAGGACGCCTACGACAAGGCCCCGGCGGCCGGCAACGGTTCGAAGGTCACGGACCCCGCCCCCGTCACGGAGCACGTCACGGAGTCGGAGTACAAGGCCTACAAGGGCCCCGGTTACCAGAAGATCGACGACAAGGGTAACTTCACCATCACGCACTACTTCCTGAAGTACTACGTGAAGCGCACCACCGAGGTGAAGTACTACCGGACGACGTTCTTCATCATCGAGGGCTTCGTCAAGGACGCCGGTCGCCTCGGCGACAACGTCGGCGGTCAGGGCTTCGCCTGGAACCAGCCCACCGGCAAGTACGTCCGCGTGTTCGGCTACCCGGCCGCGGCGCACCCCGACGGCAACAAGGCCTACACGGGCATTACGCCGAAGTGGTGCTATGGCAAGACCTCGGGCAAGCTCGTGGGTTCCGCCAAGAAGAAGATCGAGGAGCACCTCGCCCTCAAGTGCGCCATGACCGAGGGCGCGGACGGTGGTCCGTGGCTGTACAAGTACAGCAACGCCAAGCGTCTCGGTTACGTGAACGGTGTTACCAGCACCTTCAACGACCAGGACGGCAACGGCCGCGTGGACTACATCTCCTCGCCGTACTTCGACGGTGAGACGAACTCGGTCTACAAGGCCGCGGCCAACGTCTGGTCCGGCAAGATTGTCTGAGTGACGGACAGCGACCGGCCCTAAGCCGTTCGTACATCGTTCCGAGCGAAGGGCCCGGCATCTGCCGGGCCCTTCTGCTTTCCGGCCGGAAATCAGAAGGCGCTTGGACGCACGGCGCGCTCATACGGTGCCATCGATCCGATGTGATGTGTGTCACATCGCTCATGTTAAGCGGATCAGGAGAACGCCTCTGCATCGAGCGTCACACTGACAACTTCCTTATGTTGATCAGGGCAAACGGCCACGAGGAGAGCTTCTCTCAGCTCCTGCGCATCAGCCACTTAAACATCACAGAACGATCACGCCCGGCTTGTCGCATCTTTTCCTGCCAAAGCGACTACCCGAGTTCAAGATCGACACTGTATGTTCCTGGCTATCCCTTTACTGACGCATGGGACGCAAGAGGCGTTCCACGACAGCGCAAGGAGTTACCTTGAAGCGCATCCTCCTCCCCGCCGGTGGCGCCATTCTGGCCACCGGTCTGCTGGCTGCTGGTCTGGCCGGCACGGCTACCGCGTCGGGTGTCATTGACGACGCTCCCCTGACCCCGAGCAACAAGGTCGCCGAGACCGTTGACTTCTGGCTCAAGGCGAACGGCGCTGCTCTGCGGGCCGCGACCGTCTACCGCTACGACTACAAGGAAGTCGAAAAGGTCGTCATGAAGGGCGGCTATACCCCGGACACCAAGCCCGGGTCGACCGCTCCGATTGGCGAGGAGAAGAAGACCGCCGTCAAGGTCCAGAACGTGAACCTGCCGAAGTCCATCGGCAAGGTCTTCTTCGAGGGCACTGACGGCAAGCTCTACTGGTGCTCCGCCACCTCCATCCAGTCCAAGTACCGTAACCTGGTCGCCACGGCCGGTCACTGCGTGTACCAGACCGGTGGAAACGGGCACGTCCTCAACAAGTGGGTCTTCGTCCCCGGTTACTACCAGGGCAAGGCCAACTTCGGCATCTACGTGGGTAAGCAGGCCTTCACCCACTACGACTTCGCCAACTACGAGGACTACGACCGCGACTACGCGTTCGTCACCGTCTACAACGGCATCCGCCTGACGAACGGCCAGAAGAAGGTCGTTTCGAAGGAGGACTGGGACAAGTACGAGGGCATCAAGGACGCGTACGAGGTCGAGATCTCCGAGGCCGAGTACCAGAAGTGCAAGGACTTCAACGGCAAGGAGACCGCGGACTGCTACGCGAAGCCCTCCAGCAAGTCCGAGAACGTGGGCCCGAGCTACCCGGGCGCCGTGGCTTCGAAGTACGAGGTCACCAAGGACCAGTACGACGCCGCCACGCCTGAGAAGGCGCCGTGGCCCCAGAACGGCTCCCGCTTCGGCGAGGCCGTGACGGAGCACGTGACGGAGTCGGAGTACAAGAGCTACAGCGGCCCGGGCTACCGGAAGATCGACGGTGGTAACTTCACCATCACCCACTACTACCTGACGCAGTGGGTGAAGGTTACCGAGGGGACCAAGTACTACAAGGCGGTCTTCTACATCCTCGACGGCTTCAGCAAGGACGTCGGTCGCCTCGGCGACAACGTCGGCGGTCAGGGCTTCGCCTGGAACCAGCCGACCGGCAAGTACGTCCGTACCTTCGGGTACCCGGGTGGCGAGCACCTCGACGGCAACAAGCCCTACACCGGCGTGACGCCGAAGTGGTGCTACAACAAGACGTCCGCCAAGGCCAACGTGATCGCGAAGATCAAGGCTGAGGAGCTCGTCTCGCTGAAGTGCGCCGTCACCGCTGGCTACAACGGCTCGCCGTGGCTGCTCAAGTACAGCAACGCCAAGCGTCTCGGCTACGTCAACGGTGTCACCACCGCTGCGTTCGGCGACCTGGACGGCAACAACCGCTTCGACACGATCTTCTCGTCGTACTTCGACGGCGAGACGGCCGCTGTCTACAAGGCCGCTGAGGCCGTGTGGTCCGGCAAGGTCGGCTGACCTTAGCCAACCCTGGAGCTGGGGGTCCAAACCTCAGACCAACTGCTTTACCCGAAGGGCCCGGCAGCTGCCGGGCCCTTCGGCCTTTCTGGCGAGAAAGTTGGGAAGAACCCTTACCAGAGTGACTAATGGGTCGATAGGGTCTTTACAATCTTTCTTGACAACGCTGTGGAGCATCCCTTGAAGCGCCTGCTCATCCCCCTCGCCGTCGCTGGCTTGAGCGCCGCAACCTTCGCCATTCCCGCCAACGCGGAACCGCACTGGGCCACCGATCCCCTCGCTCCCAAGCCCGCCGACGCCTACAGCAGCGCCAACTTCTGGCTCGACGCCAATGGAGCCGCCCTGCGTAAGGCCACGCAGTACTACTGGGACTTCAAGAACGTGCCCAAGTTGGTGGGCACCCAGGGCAACTCCCCCGACGACGGCAAGCCCGGTATGACCGCCCCTACCGGCACCGTCGCCACCGCCACCAAGGTCAGGAACGTCAACCTGCCGAAGACGATCGGTAAGGTCTTCTTCCTCGACCAGGCCGGCAGATACCGCTGGTGCTCGGCCACCTCGATCCAGTCCCGCCACCGCAACCTGGTCGTCACCGCAGGCCACTGCGTGTACGAGAAGGGCAAGGACGTCTACCGCAAGTGGGTCTTCGTCCCCGGCTACTACAAGGGCAGGGCTCCTTGGGGCGTCTACGTGGGCGCGTACGCCTTCACCGCCTACGACCTCGACACCTACGACGACTACGACGGCGACTACGCCTTTGTCGCAGTACACAACGGCTTCTCCCTCGCCGGTTCCAAGCAGGTGTCCAAGGCCGAGTACGACAAGTGGCTGGGCGACAAGTGGGCGCAGGACGTCCAGATCACCCAGGCCGAGTACACCAAGTGCGTTGACCTGCACGGCGGCGAGACGGCCGACTGCTGGGCCAAGCTCGCCACGACCAGCGACGTCGTCGGCCCCGAGTACCCGGACAAGAAGCGCGCGTTCAAGGAAGTCTCCAAGGAGGTGTACGACAAGTCCCCTACCGGGAACGTCAACGGCGCCCAGGAGCCGGCGAAGACCGTCATTGATCATGTGACCAAGTCGGAGTACGAGTCGTACAAGGGTCTCGGGTATCGCAAGATCGACGCTCAGGGCAATTACACGATCACCCACTACTTCCTCGGCTACTGGGTCAAGGAGTCGACGAAGACCCTCTACTACAAGACCGTCTTCAGCGTCGGCATCGCCAAGGATCTGGGCCGTCTCGGCGACGTCGTGGGCGGTCAGGGCTTCGCCTGGAACCAGCCGATGGGCCAGAATGTGACGGTCTTCGGCTACGCCAGCGCCCCGCACCCCGACGGCAACAAGCCCTACACCGGCCTCACGCCCAAGTACTGCATCGGCAAGACCGGCACCAAGACCTACCAGGTCAACACGTTCAAGGTCGAGACGCACCAGGTGCTGAAGTGCTCCATGACGCCCGGCGCCGACGGCGGTCCCTGGCTCATGCGGTACGACAACAACAAGCGCACCGGCTACGTCAACGGCGTGACCAGCGTGTTCCACGACCAGGACGGCAACGACCGGATCGACTACATCAGCTCGGCGTACTTCGACAGCGAGGTGGCCGACGTCTACAACAAGGCCAGCTACGCGGAGACCAAGGGGATCGTCGGTCCCAAGGGCGAGCTGCTCAAGTAGTCAGCTCACAAATCCTCAGGATGCAGGACGTTGAGCTTGCTGACCTCTTGAAGCCGGGCCAGCCCCCGGTCGTTGGTCAGCAGGCTCGCGCCGTGTTCCAGCGCCGAGGCCGCAATGAGCATGCCCGTACGCTGCCCCTCCTTGCCCTTGGCCCGTGCGGAGGCGTTGAGCATGGAGTAGGCGACGGCCGTGCGCGTCGTGAACCGAGGACGAAGAGCCGGCTGATCAGGGCCGCGAGGTTGTCGGCCCGGCGCTTGCGCTGGACACGGTCCTTTGCCTTCGCCACCCCGGTCATGAGCTCCCCGAGGGTGATGACCGAAATCCCGGGCGTGTAGCCCAAAAGCCTGAGTGGGTCGAAGGTGCCGCGCTCGATGTCCGCCACGACGCGGGTGTCGAGCACGATGGCTCGATTGCCCGTCACCGCTCTTGGACGACTTCGCCGATGTCGGCGGCGAACTCTTCGTCCAGCCCGAACTCCTCGAACCATTGTAGGAGGAGGTGTCCGGTCGGCGCTTCCGGAATCACCGGTCTCGGGACAGGCGTCAACACGGCAACGGGACGCCCACCGCGCGTGATGGTGATCTGCTCGCCCCTTTCCACACGGTCGATCAACCGAGACAGACTTTTGCCGGCTTCCGCGATTCCCACCGTCGCGGAGGGAACCGGCTCTGCTGGAACTGGGCTCATGACCTCAGCATGCGCCGAGGCTCCGGATACTTCCGGAGGTCACCGTAAGTATCCGGAGTTCCAACAGGGTTCGCCTATGCCGACGTCAGCTCCCGGGTGCGCTCGTGCAGCACCTTCACCACCCGCTCGTTCTTGAAAGGCTGCAACCGCCTCCGCAGATCCTCCGCATACGACCGCGACCGCACCGACTGCAACTCCCCCGCCATCGCCATAGCCTTGCCGGCGGTGGAGCACGCCTCCTCCAACTCCCCACACTGCACCAGCCCCGCCGCCAGCAGGGACAGGTTGAACATCCGCCCCCGCACATACCGGGAATCCATGTCGAGCGAGCGACGCGCGTACCGCACCGCCCGCTCCCCCTCCCCAAGATCACGGAAGCAATGGGCGAACTTGGCGGACAGGTACGCCTCGTCGAAGTAGCTCAGCCACCGGGGTTCTTCGGAGGGTTTGCGGGCGTCGAAGGCGCGTTCGGCCGCGTGGAGCGAGGCGCCGCAGGAGCGGGCGTCGCCGCGGCCGGCGTGTGCGTGGGCTTCCAGGACGTAGGCGGAGGCCAGCAGGGTGTTCACGCCTCCGCCACGGGCCGCGAGCTGGGCGGCCCGGGCCAGGTCCAAGGCGTGGGCCGGCTGGCCCACGTAGATGGCCTGGTGGGCCATGCCGGCCAGGATCTCGCCGCCGAGGGTGTGGTCGTCGGCGCCTCTGGCCAGGCGCAGTGCCTGGATGAGGTAACGCTGGGCCAGGCCGTGCTGCTCCATGTCGTACGCCATCCAGCCGGCCAGCCGGGTCAGCTCGGCGGCCGCGGCGGCCAGCTGGCGGCCGGTCGCGTCGCTGTACGAGCCGTCCTTGAGCAGGGGGGAGACGGCGCCGTCGAGGTATTTGACCACGGACGTGCGGACGTGGCCGCTGCCGAAACGGTTGTCGAGCTCACCGAACGATCGGGTGACCTCGTGGATGGCGGCGATCTCGGCGCGGCCCACGCGCCGGGTTCCCGTGCCGCCCAGGCGTCCCTCTAATGGGGACGTCAGCCAGCGCATGGCTCCGATGGAGCCTGCTCCTAAAGCGAACGTCGAGTCGATCAGAAACCTCCGTCTCTCAACATCGGCCCGCCACAGCGCGGTCACAGTCGAGACCCCCTCCTGCCACGTGTGCATGAACTCTTGCCCAAGATCGAGGGGTGTAATGATGGCCGGCATTCCGAGGTCCTCCGAGGTGACCTGCCTGCCGAGCCGGAGCGCGAACAGCTCCGTGAGCAGGCAGGGCACCGGATCTCTCGGGCGCTGGCCACCGATCCAGCGCAATACCGAGCTGTGGTCGTACTTCAGACCGGGGGTTCCGCGTGCGGCGCCCAGATCGTTGAGGCGCCTGGCCAGTCCCTTGTGAGAAAAACCCGCCTCCGCGATGAGCTGCTGCAGCAGTCGATTCGGCTCGCGTACCATCGCTCTCCTTGTCGCAGGAGCCGCCGCCCACATCATTACAGCGAGCTACAGTTATAGCACCTTGCGTAAAGGATTTATGGCAGTTCCCAAAGGATGTCCCCGCTCGTTTCGCTTGCGCCGCCGGCGACCCGCGTGTGCTGCGGGTCGCCGGCGGCGCCTCGGTCTCGGCGAGGACCTCACTTACCCAAGGGAACGGCAAGCAATCGTCAAGCGGTCTTGAGCTGCTTAGATGCGGGCGACGCCATCGGCGCGGGCCTGGGCGGCGACCGCGGCGGTGACGGCGGGGGCGACGCGCTCGTCGAAGGGGCTGGGGATGACGTACGCGGGCGTGACGTCGTCGCCGACGACGCCGGCCAGGGCGCCGGCCGCGGCCACCTTCATGTTCTCGGTGATGGTGGAGGCCCGCACGTCCAGCGCGCCCCTGAACACGCCGGGGAAGGCCAGCACGTTGTTGATCTGGTTGGGGAAGTCGGAGCGGCCGGTGGCGACGACCGCAGCGTGCTTGGCGGCCGCCTCGGGGTGGACCTCAGGGGTCGGGTTGGACAGCGCGAACACGATCGCGTCCTCGGCCATCGATGCGATGGCCTGCTCCGACACGGTGGACCCGGACAGGCCCACGAAGACGTCGGCGCCCGCCAGGGCCTCCTCCGTGGAGCCGGTGTGGCCGGACCTGTTGGTGTCGCGGGCCAGCGCCTCCTTGAACGGGTTGAGCCCCTCCCTGCCCTCGTAGATCATGCCCTTGGAGTCGGAGACCGCGATGTCGCCGATGCCAGCCTCCAGGAGGATGCGGGTGACCGCGACGCCTGAGGCGCCGGCGCCGGCCACGACCGCGCGCAGGTCGCCGAGCGGGCGGTCGGTCAGGCGGGCGGCGTTCTGGAGGGCGGCGAGCACGACGATGGCGGTGCCGTGCTGGTCGTCGTGGAAGACGGGGATGTCGAGCAGGTCGCGCAGGCGGGCCTCGATCTCGAAGCAGCGGGGTGCGCTGATGTCCTCGAGGTTGATGCCGCCGAAGGACGGCGCCAGCCGCACGACGGTCTCGACGAGGGCGTCCACGTCAGTGCAGTCGAGGCAGAGGGGGACGGCGTCGACGTTCGCGAACTCCTTGAACAGCAGTGCCTTGCCCTCCATGACCGGCATGGCGGCCGAAGGGCCTATATCGCCCAGGCCGAGCACGGCGGTGCCGTCGGTGACGACGGCGACCACTCTGGAGACCCAGGTGTAGTCGTGGACCAGCGCGGGCGTCTCGGCGATGGCGGTGCACACCCGGGCGACGCCGGGCGTGTAGGCGAGCGCCAGGTCGTCCGCGTCGCGGACGGGAACAGTGGAGCGAACCTCGATCTTGCCGCCGCGATGCAGTGCGAAAGCCGGATCGAGATCGAGTGTTTCGACGGATGCGGAAGCGGGCGTGGCAGCCACAGCGACCCCTGTAATCGTTGGTAGCGGAAGAAACCTTCGGCGGACGAGCGCGAGCGGTCTGGCTTCGGTAGCTGCCAGGATCCCCTCGGCGATCATCGTCGTGAGGGGGTTCGGGGGTCACCCGTGACCCCATAGTGCCACATGCTGAGATGGGGTTCGGTGTCGGTGCTGTCGCCGTTCCGTTGACGCATTGTTAAACCCCCGATGACGGAGCGGTGCAAAAACCCACTTAAACTGCACAAAACCCCAGATTCACTTCTAGGAGGCCGTACATGGCCCTGACCCTTAAGGGCCGCCGTGGCTACGCCGCCGGCGTGCTCGCGCTAACCGCTGTATTCGCCCTGTCCGCATGCGGGAGCGAGGCACCGAGCACGCAGTCCGGCGCGACGTCGACCGCAGGCGCCACGGCCGCGGGCGGCGTCCAGCTGGTCTCCCCCGGCAAGCTGACCACGTGCACGAACCTGCCGTACCCGCCGTTCCAGTCGAAGGACGCCAGCGGCAAGATCGTGGGCTTCGACGTCGACATGATCGACCTGGTGGCCAAGAAGCTCGGTGTGACCCAGGAGATCGTCGACATCGACTTCGACTCCATCAAGGGTGGCGCCGCTCTGAACGCCGGCAAGTGCGACGTCGCCGCCGCCGGCATGACCATCACCGACGAGCGCAAGCAGAACCTCGACTTCTCTTCGCCGTACTTCGACGAGGTGCTCGGCCTCGTCACCAAGAAGGGCGCGGGCATCCCCACGCTCGAGGACGCCAAGGCCAAGGGCGTGAGCGTCGGCGTGCAGGCCGGCACGACGGCCCTCGACCTGGCCAAGTCCAAGGGCATCGAGGCCAAGGAGTTCAAGGACTCCGGCAAGCTCCTGCTCGCACTCCAGTCCGGCCAGGTCGACCTGGTGGTGCAGGACCTGCCGGTCGTCGTCGAGTGGATGAAGAAGCCGAACGTCTCCTCGGCCTACGAGCTGTCCGGCCAGGTCCCGACCCAGGCCCAGTACGGCTTCGCGGTCAAGAAGGGCAACGCCGAGCTGCTCAAGGCCGTCAACGAGTCCCTGGCCACGGCGATCAAGGACGGCACCTGGACCAAGCTCTATGAGCAGTGGATGGGCGCCGCTCCGGCCACGACCCCGTCGCCCACTTCCTGATCATGACGGACACGCCCATCACGACTGAGCCCGCGCGCAGCGGGCTCAGTCCCAGGAAACGACGACAGATCAGCCTGGGTGTCCAGTACGCCGTCTTCGTCGCCGTCCTGGCGGCGGTGGCCATGCTGGCCGACTGGCCGAAGATCGCGGAGAACTTCCTCAACGGCTCCGTCGCCGCCGGGATGTTCCCCACGCTCTTCACGGTGGCGCTGAAGAACACGCTGATCTTCACCATCGCCGGCTATGTGATCGGTTTCGTGCTCGGCCTGGTGCTGGCGCTCATGCGGCTGTCGTCCGTGGTGCCGTACCGGGTGGTGGCGCTGGTCTACATCGAGATCTTCCGCGGCCTGCCCGCGCTGATCATCTTCCTGCTGCTCGGGTTCGGTCTGCCGATCGCTTTCCCTGGCTTCAGACTGCCCGGCGACATCTACGGGACGGTGGCCCTGGCCCTCGGCCTGGTCGCCGCGGCCTACATGGCCGAGTCGTTCCGCGCCGGCATCCAGGCGGTGCCCAAGGGGCAGATGGAGGCGGCCAGGTCGCTCGGCATGAAGCCGGGCCGGGCCATGCTGTCGATCATCCTGCCGCAGGCCATCAGGATCGTGATCCCGCCGCTGACCAACGAGCTGATCCTGCTGTTCAAGGACTCCTCGCTGGTCTTCACGCTGGGCGTCACGGCGGCGACCACCGAGCTGACCAAGTTCGGCTCCGACACGACGATCGAGCAGGCCAACAGCACGCCGCTGATCGTGGCGGGCGCTACCTACCTGCTCATCACGATTCCGCTCGGCATCGTGGTCCGCCGCCTCGAAGCGCGCCAGGGGAGGAAGCGGTGACGCACGCCGTAGAGATCAGGGATCTGCACAAGTACTTCGGCGACAACGAGGTGCTCAAGGGCATCGACTTCACGGTCGATCCCGGGCAGGTCGTCTGCGTCATCGGGCCCTCGGGCTCGGGCAAGTCCACGCTGCTGCGGTGCGTGAACCTGCTGGAGACCCCCACCAAGGGCCAGGTCTTCGTGAACGGAGCCGAGCTGACCGATCCCGACGCCGACATCGACGCCGCGCGGCGCCACGTCGGCATGGTGTTCCAGCAGTTCAACCTGTTCCCCCACCTGACCGTGCTGCAGAACGTGATGGTCGCGCAGCGGCGGGTGCTGGGAAGGGGCAAGAAAGAGGCCGAGGTCGTCGCCAGGGAGAACCTGAACAAGGTCGGAGTCGCCGAAAAGAGCGACGCCTACCCCGGCCAGCTCTCCGGCGGGCAGCAGCAGCGGGTGGCCATCGCCCGGGCGCTGGCCATGAACCCGGACCTGATGTTGTTCGATGAGCCGACCTCGGCGCTCGACCCGGAGCTGGTCGGCGACGTGCTCACCGTCATGCGCAAGCTGGCGGAGGAGGGCATGACCATGCTCGTGGTCACCCACGAGATGGGGTTCGCGCGGGAGGTGGCCGACCGCGTGGTGTTCATGGACGGCGGCGTGATCGTCGAGGAGGGTGAGCCGGCCAAGGTGATCGGCAACCCCAGCCACGAGCGCACCCGCGCGTTCCTGCGGCGGGTCCTGCACCCAGAGGGCTGACCGCCCGGAGGGGTGACCGCCCACAGGCGGCATAACACCGAGTAGGCGGGGTGCTCCGGCATCCCGCCGCTCATGTAATACTCCGGCATGGACCTGACCTCTTACGCCGAGTGGGCGGTCCGCCTGGCCAACGACCCCGCGCCGCCGCCCGACCTGATCCGGCTGCGGGACGAGCTGGCCGCGGTCTTCGACGCGGCCGGTGACGAGCGGGCCGTGGCGGAGCTGCTCAACGCCCTGCTCGTGCGTTATCCCGTGCGTCCGCAGCTGTCGGACCACGACGGCCACGACTGGCACCTGCACCTGGCCGAGGATCCCGCCGCCACCGCCGTGATGGGACTGGCCTCGGTCGTGGCGGAGCTGGGCGTGGATCGGCTGGGCCGCTGCCGTGAGCCCCACTGCGGGCAGGCCTTCCTCGACACCTCGTCCAACCGCTCCCGCCGCTACTGCTCGGCCCGCTGCGCCAGTCGCGCCAACGTCGCCGCCTTCCGCG
The DNA here is from genome assembly GCF_052245915.1 of Nonomuraea sp. 10N515B. NCBI lineage: Bacteria > Bacillati > Actinomycetota > Actinomycetes > Streptosporangiales > Streptosporangiaceae > Nonomuraea > Nonomuraea sp. 10N515B. The sequence goes on along the minus strand of NZ_JBQQBQ010000066.1, from coordinate 15,693 downwards.
CCCGCCGCAAGAACGGCTCCTGAGCGGCCCCAACGGCCCGAGGCCCCACGAGCGGTTACGGCCCCAAGCCCACGAGCGGCCCCAACGGCCCCAGGGCCCACGAGCAATGGCCCCAGGCCCACGAGCGGCTCCTGAGTGCCCCAGGCCGCAAGAACGACTCCTGGGCCACGACCAAAGGCTCCTGGCCGCGACTACGGCCCCTAGCGTCGCCACCTTCTCATCAGCGGCCAGTAGCGCAGCACGACACGCCCCACGATGTCGTGAACCGGCCCGAAGTCCCAGCTGTCGCGCCGCCCGCTGGCCCGCTGGTTGTCGCTCTCCAGCCACCACCCGTCCGCCCCGTGCCACTGGGCCCGTTTCACGATCAGCTGATCGGGATCGCCGGGAAGCCTGGCCACCACGAGATCCCCCGGGTGAACTGTGGCGTTCCTGCGTACAAGGAGCCAGTCACCAGGAACCAGCCCCGGGCGCATGGAATCCCCCTCGACACGCACTCGCATACGCGCTGACCCCCCACTCCGCAGGCATTGCGACCCGAGTAAGGTCGGTTGTGGACCAAGCTGATTCAGCATCCAGGAAGGACTTTCTGATGCTCGCACGACTGCTACGACCCAAGCATGTCGCTTCCGCACACTGCGACCTGCCCTGTGGGGTCTACGACCCCGCTCAGGCCCGTATCGAGGCCGAGTCGGTCAAGGCGATCATGGAAAAGTACGCGGCCAACGAGGACGCGGTCTTCCGTGCCCGCGCGCTGACCATCAAGGAGGAGCGCGCCGAGCTCGTCAAGCACCACCTGTGGGTGCTGTGGACCGACTACTTCAAGCCTCCGCACCTCGAGCAGTACCCCCAGCTTCACCAGCTTTTCTGGGACGCCACGAAGCTTGCGGGCGCCGCAGGTGCCAAGGGCACGGTCGACGTCTCCAAGGCCGAGGACCTGCTGGGCAAGATCGACGAAATCTCCAAGATCTTCTGGGAGACCAAGGCCGCCTAAATCGGCACATAAGGCTCTGTGCGGTCACAGACCGCGCAGAGCCTTTTCGGTCGATGGCGAGTCTGAATCGTCCAAGCACCTCTCAGGGGCGGTAAGTTGCAGTTGGCGTCGGATTCGCGAGGAGGAACGTGACCGAGGAAACCGAGACGCGCGCGGGAGGCGTGGCCGGCATCCGTGACGTGGTGAGCATCAGGCTCCCCGCCGCGAGCGCCTACCTGTCTGTGTTGCGTACGGCCACCGCCGGACTGGCGGCGCGGCTGGACTTCACGCTGGACGAGATCGAGGATCTGCGGATCGCGGTCGACGAGGCGTGCGCCATGCTGCTGAGCGAGGCGGTGCCCGGCACCGACCTGACCGCCGAATTCGAGCTGACCGGGCACGAGATGCACGTCAGCGTCGAGGTGGCGACGGTCGGAAGCTCCGCGCCCAAGCGCGACGACTTCGCCTGGATGGTCCTGACCGCCCTGGCCGACGATGTCGACGCGGTGACCGACTCCCCCGATCGCATGGCGATCGTCCTGCGTAAGCGCCGAGGCGCGGCGAGGTCGGCGTGACGGAAGGGACTGGAGCCATGGCCACCAGCGAACACGCCGTGCCCGACAGGGTGCGCGCCCGCCAGTTGTTCGCCGAGCTGGCCGAGCTGGCGCCCGAGGAGCCGCGCCGCCAGCGCATCAGGGACGAGCTGGTCGAGCTTCACCTTCCCCTGGTCGAATACCTCGCGCGCCGCTTCCGCAACAGGGGTGAGTGGCTCGACGACCTCACCCAGGTCGCCACGATCGGTCTGATCAAGTCCATCGACCGCTTCGACCTCAACCGCGGCGTGGAGTTCTCCACCTACGCGACGCCGACCATCGTCGGCGAGATCAAGCGGCACTTCCGCGACAAGGGCTGGGCGGTCCGCGTGCCGCGCCGCCTGCAGGAGCTCAAGCTCTCTCTGACCAAGGCCATCAGCGATCTGTCGCAGCGCGAGGGCCGCGCGCCGACGGTGGCCGAGCTGGCCTCCTACCTGAAGATGACCGAGGAGGAGGTGCTCGAGGGCCTGGAGTCGGCCAACGCCTACTCCACCGTCTCGCTCGACGCGCCGGACTCCGGCGACGACGACGCCCCCGCGGTGTCCGACTCGCTCGGCATCGTGGATGAGTCGCTCGAGGGCGTCGAATACCGCGAGTCGCTCAAACCCCTGCTCGAGCGGCTGCCGCCGCGGGAGAAGCGCATCCTGCTGCTGCGCTTCTTCGGCAACATGACGCAGTCGCAGATCGCCACCGAGCTGGGCATCTCGCAGATGCACGTCTCGCGCCTGCTGGCCCGCACGCTGGCGCAGCTGCGCGAGGGACTGACGGCCGAAGACTAACCGTCGCCGTAACCGAGCGCGCGGGTGGTGGGGGGTAGCAGCAGCGTCACCAGCCCGGCCACGGCGACCACGATCAGCGGGATCCCGAGCTGCGGCTGGTCCGACTGGATGAGCGTGACGGCGACGGGCGCGATGAAGATCTGGGCCAGCACGCCGGGCGCGCGTCCCCACCGCTCCATCTTGAACAGCCCGCCCCAGGCGACCCAGAGCAGCCCGGCCCCGACCAGCGCGGCGAACGCCGCCACGGCCAGGGCCGAGGTCATGTCGCCGGGCTTCCCGATCAGCGCCTCCACCGCGGCGAAGACGCCTAGCCCGAGGGCGACGAGGCCCTCCAGGGCGACGACGGCGACGGCGACGATCAGGGTCCACGGACGCTTCGACACACGCAAACCCTATCCACCCCCTCCTCTGGTCACCTGCGCGGCTGACCATCGCAGGGTCTGTGGCCGTTCTGGTGGATGACCTCGTGCAGACTTCCGATCAATCGACGAACTAACCCATCGAGAATCGGACATTCGGTCGATCAGAGAAACCGGGATCGGTGGATACGCTGGCATCATGCGCGCGATGTTGCTGGTGAATCCCAAGGCCACGACGACCAACGCCCGCACGCGGGACGTGCTGATCCGCGCGCTCGGCGCGGCCGTGGAGCTCACCGTCGAGGAGACCCGCTACCGGGGGCACGCGGCGGCGCTGGCCGCCACCGCCCGGGCCAAGGGATACGACGTGGTGGCGGTGCTGGGCGGCGACGGGACGATCAACGAGACCGTCAACGGCCTGCTCAACCCCATCAACGGCGACGACACCCCGCTACCGGAGGATCCCAGCGCCTCCCGGCCCGCGCTGATCGTCATCCCCGGCGGCAGCGCGAACGTGTTCGCCCGCGCGCTCGGCCTGCCCAACGACCCGGTGGAGTCCACGGGCGCGGTGCTGGAGGCGCTCAGGGAGGGCCGGCGCAGGACCGTGGGCCTGGGGCAGGCCCTCTGGGAGGGGCAGAGCAGATACTTCACGTTCTGCTCGGGGATGGGGTACGACGCCGAGGTTGTACGGGCCGTAGAGGGCCTGAGGGGGACCGGCCGGAAAGCTACCCCGACCCGGTATGTGAACACGGCTCTACGGCACTACCTGGCCACGGACAAGCGGCATCCGGCGATGACGCTGACCGGTCCGGGGATCCCGACCGCCGAGGGCTTGTTCATGGCGATCGTTTCCAACACCTCACCGTGGACATATGTCGGTGGCAGGCCGGTGCGGCCGACCCCGTGGGCGAGTTTCGAGACGGGGCTCGACCTGCTGGGACTGCGCCGCCTGGGGTTGATGACGCTCACACCGGTGATCCGACACATCCTCACGGAGAGTGATGCCCTTCCGTCCGGCCGGCACCTCGTTCAGCTGCATGACGAGGCCGAGTTCACGCTCACCGCGGAGCGCCCCGTGGCCTTTCAGCTGGACGGGGACTACCTGGGAGAACGCGAAATCGTGACATTCCGGTCTACACCGAACGCGTTACAAGTTCTGGTCTAGACGGTTACATTCGGTCATTGTGTGACGCATCCGACATCCATAACGGCCAAAACTTCGCCCCAACCCCCTTGCGTGCACTCTCCGTGGCTGAAAAGCTCACTACTGACGTCGGAACGTAGGACCTTTAACAACCCCAGGGGTCCTACGGAGGCGTCAGCGGGCAACCCCCGGTCCCGAGCGGGATTTGGGGTACTTGTTCGCGCGAGTTAGTGAAACTCTTCACAAAGTAGTAGCCGCACGGAGCCGACCAAAGGCTCCATCTACTAAGGAGTGGACGCATGGACTGGCGCCACCGAGCTGCCTGCCGTGACGTGGACCCCGAGCTGTTCTTCCCGATCGGGAACACCGGCCCTGCGCTCATGCAGATCGAAGAGGCCAAGCAGGTCTGCCGCTCGTGCTCGGCCGTCGACGCGTGCCTGAAGTGGGCGCTGGAGTCCGGGCAGGACGCCGGCGTCTGGGGCGGTCTGAGCGAGGACGAGCGTCGCGCGCTCAAGCGCCGCAGCGCCCGGGCCCGCGCCCGCGCCACCGCCTGACTGGATTCAGGGGCTCACGCCCGTCGGGAGCGGGATCGACAGCACGGCCTCCGTGCCGCCTTCGAGACGCGGCTGGATGCAGATCCTGCCCGACAGCTCCCCTTCGACGAGCGTACGGACGATCTGCAGGCCCAGGCTGGTAGAGCTGTCGAGGTCGAAGGCCTCGGGCAGCCCTCTCCCGTCGTCCCACACGGTGACGTTGAGCCGGTCGAGCGCCGGCTCCACCACCACCTCCAGCCGCTTGGGCCGCCCATGCTGCAACGCGTTCTGCAGCAGCTCGGTCAGCGCCATGGCAAGCGGCGTGGCGATCAACGACGGCAGCACGCCGAACCCGCCGACGCGTCGCGGCATGACCGCCACCTCCGGCGAGGACACCTCCCCGGCCATCGCGATCACCCGGTCGGCGATCTCGTCGAAGTTCACGAACTCCTCAGGCGCGTGCGAGAGCGTCTCGTGCACGATGGCGATCGACCCGACCCGGCGTACGGCCTCCTCCAGCGCCTCGCGGCCCTCCGGGACCTGCAGGCGCCGCGCCTGCAAGCGGAGCAGCGCGGCCACGGTCTGCAGGTTGTTCTTCACCCGGTGGTGGATCTCGCGGATGGTGGCGTCCTTGGTCATCAGCTCGCGCTCGCGGCGCCGCAGCTCGGTGACGTCCCTGATGAGCACCAGCGCGCCGATGCGGCCCCCGCCGACGATCAGCGGGATGGCTCTGAGCTGCACGATCGTGCCGCCGGACTCGACCTCGGTCTCCTTGGCCGCGCGCCCGCTGGCCACGATCATGAGGTCTTCGTTGATCGGCTCGTCGGAGTAGCACAAGGTGGCGGTGACCCGGCCCAGCTCGGCGCCGACCAGGTCGGCGTGCAGGCCGAGGCGGCGGTAGGCGGACAGAGCGTTCGGAGAGGCGTACGTGACGCGCCCGGCCCGGTCGAGCCTGAGCAGGCCGTCACCGACGCGCGGCGAACGCACCAGGATCGGCTCCTCGCCGGAGAACGGGAAGCGGCCCTCGGCCACCATCTGCGCCAGGTCGGAGGCGCTCTGCAGGTAGGTCAGCTCCAGGCGGGAAGGCGTGCGGGCCGAGGACAGGTTCGTGGAGCGCTGGATCACCGCCAGGAAGCGGCCCTCGCCGCCCTCGACCGCGCGCCGGACCGGGATGGTCTCCTCCCTGACCGGGACGCCCGTGGACCAGTCGGGGTCGCCCTCACGGCAGATGCGGCGCTCGTTCCAGGCCGTGTCGATGAGGTGGCGCTCGCCTTTGGCCACCACGCTGCCGACGATGTCGTCGTGGTAGACGGTGGGCCCCGTCGTGGGGCGCATCTGCGCGATCGCGATCCAGCCGTTCTCCCCCAGCAGGGGCGCCCACAGGATGAGGTCGGCGAACGACAGGTCGGCCAGCAACTGCCAGTCGGAGACCAGCGAGTGCAGCCAATCGAGGTCCGCCGCGTCGAGAGTGGTGTGGCGGGCGACGAGGTCGCTGAGAGTCGGCACGATTGCATCATGCGTGCTCTCTCCCCCCAGAGCCAAACTGGCCCAGTGGAGCCCCGGGGAGTCAGGATGCCGATGAGCGGGCATTACTCCCCAGTAGGCCGCCGCACGCCCGCCTACTCGCGCAGTGAACACGGTTACGGCATCGTTCACGCGACTGGCCATTTTGTGAAATCTCATATTGTGAGAACAGTCACACTGCCGAAGTCGCTCGGATCCCGGGACGGGGTTGTGCGGGGGAAGCCGGAGGTGATCTCCACGGGCAGGTGGTACGGCTTCGCACATGCGGAGACCTGCGGCGGGCCGCTGGGCGCGGCGCTCATCACGGCCTCGGTTGCGGGCGTGCGCGCCGCTGAGGATATCCTTCACCATCGGCCTGAGCAGCCCGGATTCGCGCGTGCCAGGCACCGTCCGCGCCCGGTGCCGGTCGGCCGCTGTCGCCCGCGGTTGACCGTTCGGGCCAATGTGAGTTCCGATGATCTCGCGGTGATCAGACACGCCTCACCGCCGTGGCAGAAGTGAAGGTGAGCGCGTGACAGACGACAGCCCCCGCGTACCGAAGTACTACGACGTCAAACGCAGCCTGCTCGAGCTCACCAAGAGCCTGCCGCCGGGCACGGCGCTGCCGCCCGAGCGGACGCTGGCCGTGCGGTTCGAGACCTCGCGCACCACGGTCCGCCAGGCGCTCACCGAGCTCGTGGTGGAGGGGCGGCTGCTGCGCATCCAGGGCAAGGGCACGTTCGTGGCGCAGCCGAAGGTCGCGCAGGTGCTCCAGCTGACCTCCTACATCGGCGACCTGCGCACCGCCGGCCTGGAGCCGGACACCAAGATCCTCGAGATGGGATACATCACCGCGGACGAGGCCCTGGCGCGGCGCCTGGCCATCAACCCGGGCGGGCGCGTGCTGCGCATCCACCGGCTCCGGCTGGCCAACGGTGAGCCCGTGTCCATCGACACCACCCACCTGTCGGCGCGGCGCTTCCCGCGGCTGCGGCGGGAGCTGGAGGTGCACTCGTCGCTGTATGAGACGCTGCACAACGCCTACAACGTGCGGCTCACGGACGCCGAGGAGATCATCGAGACCGTGCTGGCGACGCCGTACGACGCCAAGGCGCTCGGCGTGGACGTCGGCCTGCCCATGCTCCTCCTCACCCGCCACGCCTTCGACGCCGACGGCAACCCCGTTGAATGGGCTCAATCGTTGTATCGCGGTGACCGGTACAAGTTCGTCACGCGTCTTCGCCGTCCCTAAGGCCCTCGTCTTCGCCGTCCTCAAGACCCCTGTCTTCGCCGTCCTCAAGACCCCTGTCTTCGCCGTCCCTAAAACCCTTTTTTCTTTACGGCGGTGCCGGCTTGACCGCCTCGCCGACGTTGGCGCGCGACATTCAAGCGCCGGTCGTGAACGCTCACGTGGTTCTCGCCGTTACGAGCGTCTTGTGGGCCGGCCAAGTGGTTTCATCTGGGCCGCGGGGCTGTGCCTACGCTGGGGTTATGAGCATCCTTGTGGTCGCGGGGACCGGCACCGGGGTTGGCAAGACCGTCGTGGCGGCGGCCGTGGCCGCGCTGGCCAGGGGGCGTGGGGCTTCCGTGGCCGTGGTCAAGCCTGCTCAGACGGGCGTGGCTCCCGGTGAAGCCGGGGATCTTGATGCGGTCATCCGGCTGGCCGGGGTGACCACGACGTTTGAGTTGTGCCGGTTCGCCGAGTCGCTCTCCCCTGCCGCGGCGGCCCGGGTCGCCGGGGTGCCGCCCGTGTCGATGGTGGATGCCGTGCGGCTGGTGCGGGAGCTGCGTGAGAGCAACCGGCTGGTGCTCGTGGAGGGCACCGGAGGGCTGCTGGAGCGGTATGACGAGGACGGCACGACCATCGCCGATCTGGCACGGTCGTTGGGAGCGCAGGTGCTCGTGGTCGTCAGGGCCGGGGGCGGGAGCGTCAATCAGGCGGCGCTCACGCTGGAGGCCCTCGCGCATCGAGGGCTCGATCTCGCCGGGCTCGTCATCGGGCGGTGGCCGGACGAGCCCGGGGTGGTCGAGCGGAGCAACGTGGCGGATCTGGAGATGCTGGCCGCGCGGCCCTTGGCGGGCGCGTTGCCGGAGGGTGCGGGCGGCCTCGAGAGAGAGGCCTTCGCGGAGGTGGCACGCAGCGGGCTGGGCCCCATGCTGGGTGGCGTCTTCGATCCCGTGGCCTTCCGGCAGCGGGTGCTGTAGCAAGAGGTAGAGCTAGCCCCACCATCCATCCGCACACCAGACCTATTTCGCGTCGTCCCCACTGCTCAATACCGTTGAGGCATGAAAGTCCCCCGTCCATGGTCGGCACGGGCCTGGCTCGACACGGCGCACCTGATGGTCGGCCTGCCGGTCGCCATCGTGCTCGGTGGGCTGACGCTCGTCCTGATCGTGGCGCCTCCCCTGCTGCGGCGTGGGCTGCCGTGGTTCACCCGGGTGCAGCGCTCCCGGTTCGAGGCGTTCCTCGGTGCGCGCATCCCGCCCGTGCGCACGCCGAGCCAGTGGCGCAGCCCGGCCACGTGGCGGCAGATCGGCTACCATCTGCTGTCCCCGATCGTGGGGATGGCAGCCGCGTTCTTGGTGGCGGTGGCATGGGGCGGGGCGATCGTGGGGCTGTTGTCGTTCCTGCCGCCGAAGCTGCAGCGTCCGCCGCTGGAGTTCGTGATCGACCTCAGGGACAACCGGGTGGTGATGATCTTCATGGCGATCGGTCTGGTGCTGCTGCTGCTCGCGCCGGTCCTGGCGCGGGGCATGGCGGCGCTGGACCTGTCGGTGGCCCGTACACTGCTCGGCCCCAGCCGGTCGGAGCTGGGGCAGCGGATCGAGACGCTGACCGAGAGCCGGGCGGGCGTGATCGACGCGGCCGACGCCGAGCGCCGCAGGATCGAGCGGGACCTGCACGACGGCGCCCAGCAGCGCCTGGTCTCCCTGGCCATGAACCTGGGACTGGCCAGGGCCACCCTGACCGACCTGCCCGAGCCGGCCAAGGAGGCCATCGCGCAGGCGCACGAGGAGGCCAAGCAGGCGCTCAAGGAGCTGCGCGACTTCGTCCGCGGCCTGCATCCGGCCGTGCTCAACGACCAGGGCCTCGACGCGGCGCTGTCCGGCGTCGCCGCCCGCGCCCCCTTCCCCGTGAAGCTGCACGTCGACATCGATCGGCGTGCCTCCCCGACCATCGAGGCGGTGGCATTCTTCATCGTGTCCGAAGCACTGACCAACATCGCCAAGCACGCCGCCGCCACCAAGGCCCAGATCCGCGTGCGGCGCGAGCACGACCGGCTGCACATGCTCGTGTACGACGACGGCTGCGGCGGAGCCCGGCTGGACGGCGGCACCGGGCTGCGCGGCCTGGCGCAGCGCATCGACTCCGTCGACGGGACGCTCCGGCTGTCCAGCCCGCTCGGCGGCCCGACGACGATCGAGGTGGATCTGCCGTGCGAGTAGTGCTCGCCGAGGATTCCGTGCTTCTGCGCGAAGGGCTGATCCGGCTGCTCGATGCCTCGGGCATGGAGGTCGTCGCGGCCGTGGACGAGGCCGAGGGGCTGCTGCGGGCGGCCGAGGAGCACCGGCCTGAGCTGGTCATCACCGACGTCCGGATGCCGCCCACGCACACCGACGAAGGGCTGCGGGCCGCGCTCGTGCTCCGCCGCCAGCAGCCCGGCCTGCCGGTGCTCGTGCTCTCGCAGTACGTCGAGGAGCGCTACGCCGCCCAGTTGCTCGCCTCGGCCGCGAACGGCGGCGTCGGCTACCTGCTGAAGGACCGGGTGGCGGACGTGACCGAGTTCATCGACGCGCTGCGCAGGGTGGCCTCCGGCGGCACCGCGCTCGACCCGGAGGTGGTGGCCCAGCTCCTGCTGCGCGGCAACAGCGACCCGCTGGAGCGTCTGACGCCGAGGGAGCACGAGGTGCTCAGACTGATGGCGGAGGGCCGCTCCAACGCCGGCATCGGCCAGGCGCTCGTGCTCAGCGAGGGCGCGGTGGGCAAGCACATCGGCAACATCTTCGCCAAGCTCGACCTGTCCCCGGCCGAGGGCGACCACCGGCGGGTGCTCGCCGTGCTGCAGTTCCTGAAGATCAGGAGCCTGCCGTGAGAGCCGCCTGGCTCACCGCCGGCGCCGTGGTGACGGTGATCGCGCTGCTCATCTCCTCGGTGCTGATCTGGCGCGGCTTCGCCAGGGCCAGGACGCCGGTGGACACCGCGCTGCGGTCGATCCCGTTCACGAAGGACAAGGTGAGGATCGCGGCGGCCTCGGGGCAGGTGGACCTGTTCATCCTGCCCGGCCAGGCCGGCGAGCTGCTGATCCAGAGAACGCTCCGGTGGTCCAGGGACCGGCCGACCGTCACCGAGGACTGGAACGCCGCCGACTCGACCCTGCGGCTGGAGGCGGTCTGCCCGCGCGCCGACCAGCCGGACGGCCCCATCTGCCGGGCCGAATACGTGATCACCGTACCGCCGGAGACCGACCTCGTGGCCGGCACCACCAAGGGCGTGCTCGCCGTGAACGAGGCCTTCGGGAGCCTGCGCCTGACCTCCGTCTCCGGCGACATCCGCCTCCACGACGTCGCGGGCTCCCTGTGGGCCAGGACCGGCACCGGGAGCATCGAGGGGGAGCGGCTCGACGGCGACGTGGCCGACGTGGAGGCCGGCTCAGGCCGGGTGCACCTGTCGTTCACGAGCCCTCCGACGTCCGTCAGGGCTGTGGTCAGGACCAGAGGCGACATCACCGTGGGCGTGCCCGACGGCACCTACAACGTGGCCGTGGATGCCACCAACTCCAGCATCGGCATCAAGCGGGACCGGGAATCGCCGCGGAAGATCGTCGCGACGACGACGGACGGCTCCGTGGCCTTGTTCCACCGTTGAAGGTCTGTTTACCCGTGTGACTGGTTGGTAAGTTCCCCGGCATGGAGTCTGCGAAGCACGCCGGTGACGCCGCCGTCGCCGTGTCCAAGGCCTATGGCGTCGAGACCATGTTCACCTTGTCCGGGGGGCACGTCTTCCCGCTCTACGACGGCGCCGTGCACGAGGACATGCGCATCCTCGACGTACGCCATGAGCAGAGCGCGGTGTTCGCCGCCGAGGCGACGGCCAGGCTGACGAGGAGGCCGGGACTGGCCGTGCTGACCGCCGGCCCCGGCATCACCAACGGCGTCAGCGGCATCGCGACCGCCCACTTCAACGGCTCGCCGGTGGTCGTCATGGGCGGGCGCGCGCCCCAGTCGCGCTGGGGCAGCGGCGCGCTGCAGGAAATGGACCACCCGCCGCTGCTGGGCCCGATCACGAAGCTGTCGTTCACCGCGAGCGACGCCGAGTCGGTCGGCCAGGAGGTCGAGTCGGCCTTCCGCACGGCTGTCGCCCCCCATCGCGGGCCGGTCTTCGTCGACTTCTACATGGACCACCTGTTCTCCCCCTCGCCGGTGCACAAGGTGCGGACGCAGACGCCCTCGCCGCTGGAGCCCGACCCCGGCGACCTGGCCGCGATCGCGCGGCTGCTGGCCGAGGCCGAGCGCCCGGTGCTGGTCTACGGCTCGGACGTGTGGATGGACCGGGCCGAGGAGGCCGCGCGTGACTTCGCCGAGACGTGGCGGCTGCCGGTCATCCCCAATGGCCAGGGCCGCGGTGTCCTGCCCTCGGGACACGAGCTGCTGGTCACCCGGGCCCGCGGGCAGGCCTTCGCCCAGGCGGACCTGGTGATCGTGGTCGGCACGCCGCTCGACTTCCGCCTGGGCTACGGGTGGTTCGGTGGCAAGGACGGCGCGCCGCTGGCCCGCGTGGTGCACATCGTGGATGCGCCGTCGCAGCTGGCCACGCACATGCAGCCGGTCGCGTCCGCCGCCGGCGACCTGTCGGTGGTGTTCTGGAGTCTCGGCACGGCCTGCGGGGACGCGGGGGTCAAGCCGGACGCGTACGCCCCGTGGGTGTCGAAGCTGTCCGACGCGGCGGCCGCGGCCATCGCGGGCGACGCCGAGCTCCTGGCCTCGGACTCCGACCCGATCCACCCCATGCGCATCTACGGCGAGCTGGGCAAGGTGCTGGCCGAGGACGCCGTGGTGATCGGCGACGGCGGCGACTTCGTCTCCTACGCGGGCAAATACGTCGAGCCCAAGCAGCCGGGCAACTGGCTCGACCCGGGCCCGTACGGCTGTCTGGGCACCGGCCTCGGCTACTCCATCGCCGCCCGCCTGGCCCGGCCGTCCTCCCAGGTGGTGCTGCTGCTCGGTGACGGCGCGGCCGGCTTCTCGCTGATGGACGTCGACACCCTCGTCCGCCACAAGCTGCCGGTCGTCATGATCTGCGGCAACAACGGCATGTGGGGCCTGGAGAAGCACCCCATGCAGCTGCTGTACGGCTACGACGTGGCCGCCGACCTGCAGCCGCAGTGCCGCTACGACCAGGTCGTGACCGCGCTGGGCGGCGGGGGCGAGCTGGTCACCAAGCCGTCGGAGATCGGCCCGGCGCTGCGCAGGGCGTTCGACTCGGGCATCCCGTACATGGTGAACATCGCGACCGACCCGCAGGTCGCCTACCCCCGCAGCACCACCGGCGTGTAGCCGCTACTTCGGCGTGGCGGTGACGCCGGGGGTCGCCGAGGGTGTCGAGCAGATGCCGTCGATGACGACCAGCGTGACCGGCTTGGTCACGTCGTAGGGCGTGCCGCCGGCCGGGTTGGTCTTCTGGATCTTGCCACATTGCATGCCGGCGGTGGTGGAAGTGTTGTCGATCACGCGGGTGTCGAAGCCGGCCGCCACCACCATCTCCTCACCCTCCCGGATCGGCATGCCGACGACCTTGGGCACGAGCACCTTCTTGACGGTCGGCGTGGGCGTCCCCGACGACGTCTTCGACGGTGTCGGGGTAGGCGTCTTCGACGGCGTGGGAGTCGGGGTCTCCGCTTTCTCCGTCTTCGTGGGCCTGGGCCGGGTGGTCGTCGGCTTCGGGTCCGGCGTGGGCTCCCTCGTGGGCTTGGTCCTCTTGGGTTTGGGCGAGGGCGAGGGCGAGCTCTCGGAGTCGCCACTGTTGATCGCGGTGTTCGTCGGCATCGGGTCGCCGGTGGTCATGCCGGTCAGCGCGACCGCGGTCGCGCCCGCGCCGAGCACGACCACCGCGGCGATGCCGGCGATCAGCCCGGTCCTGCGCGGGGCCTTGGCAGCGCGGCGGCCGCGCCGCTCGGCCACCGTCGTCTCCTCGGAGGGGGCCATGCGCACGCCGGTCTGGTACGGGTCGGCGGCGTACTGACCGGTCTGGTGCGAGCTCGCATCGTACTGACCGGTCTGGTGCGGGCTTGCGGCGTATTGTCCGGTCTGACGCGGCGGGTAGTCCGTCGGCGGCACCATGGTGGCGCCGGTGACCGGCGGCTGCACGGGCTCGGGGGCCTGGCCGCTGGCGATCGCACGCGCCGCCTCGCTCATGGCCTTGGCCGTCGGGTAGCGCCTGGCCGGGTCCTTCGACAGGGCGATCTCGACGAGCGTGCGCACGGCAGGCGGGATGCTGGGCGGCAGCGGCGGCGGGGCCTCGCGGATGTGCTTGAGTGCGATCGTGACCGCGCTGTCGCCGTCGAACGGCCGCTGCCCCACGAGGCACTCGTACGCGACCACGCCGAGCGCGTAAATGTCGACCGCAGGCGTGACGGGCGCGCCCTCGGCCTGCTCCGGGGCGCAGTAGGCGGCCGTGCCGAGCACCATGCCGGCGTCGGTGAGCCGGTTGGCCAGGTCGGAGCGGGCGATGCCGAAGTCGGTGAGCACCAGCGTGCCGTCACGCTGCACGAGCAGGTTGCCCGGCTTGACGTCGCGGTGCACGATGCCCTGGTCGTGCACGGCCTGCAGCGCCGACGCGGCCTGCGCGATCAGCTCCATGGCCGCCTGCGGCGGAATCCTGCCCAGCCTGGACAGCAGCCGGTCGAGCGGCTCGCCGTCCACGAACTTCATCACCAGGTAGACGGTGTCGCCGCTGACGCCGTAGTCGTAGACGTCGACGACGCCGGCGTGGTTGATCGTGGCCATCGCCCGCGCTTCCCCCTGAAAGCGGGCGACGAAGCCAGGATCTTCCATGCGGCCCGGAAGCAGCACCTTCACGGCGACGGTGCGCGCCAGGACGATGTCCTCGCCCCGCCACACCTCGCCCATGCCACCGGCGCCGATGCGGGTATCAAGCCGATACCGCCCCGCCAGTGTCGTCCCTTGGGCCACCATGATCCCCCCGCTACCCCCCTACCTCGTTAACCTCTTCAACCCCGCAGTTGTCCAACAAAGCGAACGTTGGTCGCGGTGAGGTAACACAGCGGTCACGGAACTCAGAGAGTGTACGACTCACTAGTCTCACATGCCACTCAAATGTCTTAAGCCGTACAAAGCCTATCCTGCGGCCTTACGACCGTACTTGTCCGCGTTTCCAGGAAGTCAGGGACCCCTCTTGGTAGGTGCGGCCTCCCGTAGGCTGATCCCATGACGCTTGCTCCGGGTCTCCGCTCCCAGCTGCTCATCATGGTCGAGATGGAGGACACCGCGAAGCGGGCCGGCAGCGGCGACGTGCCCGTGCTGGCCACGCCCCGGCTGCTCGCGCTGGCCGAGGCGGCCACCGTGCGCGCGATCGAGCAGCACCTGGCGCCCGGCGAGACGTCCGTCGGCACGCGGGTCGAGCTCGAGCACCTGGCCGCCAGCCCGCTGGGCAGGCACGTCCAGATCGGCGTCGAGCTGACCGAGGTCGACGGCCGGCGGCTGGTCTTCTCCTTCGAGGCCCACGACAAACGCACCGTCGTGGGTCGGGGCACGATCGAGCGCATAGTGGTCGACCGCGCGAAGTTCCTGGCCCGCGCCACTCGATGACGGCGATCAGGTCGCAGCGCGTAGCTCAGCGGGCGCTCATGTCCCCCGTCCCGGGCGTGCCCTCGGCGAGCCCGTAGCGCAGGTACACGGTGCCCTTCGGACCGGCTGCCGGCGGTTCGAGGAGTGTGACGTTCGTGGGCACCGCGCCACCGTCGAACACCTTCTTCCCGACGCCGAGCATGATCGGGTGCACCCAGAGGTCGAGACGGTCGAAGAGCTTCTCACGCAGGAGGGTCTGCACCAGGTTCAGGCTCCCGACGACCTTGACGTGCTCGTGCCGGTCGCGGATCTCGCGCACCGCTCCGGCCAGGTCCGGGCCGAGCTGCGTGGACCCGGCCCACGAGAGGTCGGGCCTGCCGCGGGAGGCCACATACTTCGGGACGCTGTTGAAGAGCGTGGCGATCTCGTTGTCCTGGCCGCCCTCCTGGTGCGGCCAGAAGGCGGCGAAGATGTCATACGTCCGCCGGCCGAGCAGGAGGGCGTCCGTGCCCTCGTACGCGGCACCGACCTGCGCCCCGGCGACCTCGTCCCACAGGGGCGCCTGCCAGCCGCCGAACGGGAACCCCTCCGGGTCCTCGTCGGGGCCGCCGGGCGCCTGCCCGACGAGGTCGAGGGTGGCGAACAGCTCGATGTGGATGAGGCCCATGTCTACTCCCTATGAGGTGGTCGGCTCATCTCGGTCTGGAGGTAGACCTGTGGACGCCGGCAGACTCATCGCTGCGACACCGGCGCGATCTACGGCTGTGGTCCTACCCCTTCAGTCGTAGATCCTCTTTTCCGTGGCAGTTCAGTGGTGTCCGCGGTGGGTAGCCGCCGTGCATGCAGGTCCCGGTGTTGGACATCTCGCCGGTCGTTACTGGACCGGGAACGCGCGGACGAGTGGGCAGATCAGCTGGAGGACCTCCTGGTAGAGGTGGGGTCGATCTTCCCTCGGGCTGATTTGCGGCGGCGGGCGGCTGCCTGTGTGCGGGGCCTGCTGGGGCCGT
>NZ_JBQQBQ010000065.1:0-48170 GCF_052245915.1 Nonomuraea sp. 10N515B | reverse complement strand
ACGCCCCGCACCGTGATCCGCATCTCGCGTGCGTACCTGCCGGGTTCGAAGTCGATGGCGGCATCCAGCCAGCCCAGGTCGACGCCGCGCGCCTCGGGCCGGCCGACGCCGATCCTGCTGGCCATGGGGAACGCGGCGGTCAGGAACACCACCGTGGTGCCGCCGATCTCGCGGACCAGCGGCGGGACCGGCGCCTCCACCCGCCGCTCGAGCCCCGCCAGCGCCTGCCCGAGCTGCTCGCTCGACGGCGCGAACACCGCGCCGCCGCTCGCGAAGCGGGCGCGCAGCCGCGGCGAGTCCGGCAGCGCGGCCACGGCGACCAGCAGCCCGCCGGCCGCGGCGAACGCGTCGAGCCGGGCGGCGACGTCCTCGTCGATGGCCGTGACGGCGGGCAGGACGATGGCCCGGTAGGCCTCGGTGGAGACGGCCAGCCGCCCGCCGGCCACGTCCGCGCGCCGCACCGAGTCCTCGTCGATCACGTCGGCGTCGAGACAGAGCCGGTCCAGGGCGCCGGGTGCGGCCGCGAACCAGGCCATGTCGCCCACGATCTCCCGGTAGACGCGCTGGGCGCGCGCCGCCTCGCCGTCCGGTTCGGCGGGCCGGTCCGCGGGCGTGCCCGCCCGCGCGGTCGTGGCGGGCAGCAGGACGGCGACGTCGCAGGCGTGCCGCCCCAGCGACAAGGCGGCACACAGGCGGGTGACCGCGTCGGCGAAGACCCGGTGGTGCCGCCAGTACGGCTGGCGCCAGTCGGTGGCCGGCGGCGCCCACTCCCACCAGCCGCGCCTGGTGGTGTAGTAGACGGCATGCGGGTTGTACAGGGTGGCGCCGGCCCGCAGCCAGGGCAGCAGCCAGTCGAAGGTCTCCTCCAGCGTGCCGCCCCACCCGCTGGAGTGGAACGCCTCGATCCAGGTGCGCGGCCTGCCGTAGAGGTGGGCGAGGGAAGAGTGCAGGCGCGCGTCGCCGTGGTGGTCGGAGCCCGGCGCGCTGAACCAGCGGTGGGTCCGCGCGTAGTCGGCGTAGAGCCGCACCCCGTCGACCGGATGGCCGGCCCGGGCCGGATCCTGCTGGTCGCAGCCGTGGAGCAGGCCGTGGCGCCGGTGCCAGTCGGCCAGCGGCCGGAAGAACGCCTCCTCGGCCAGCTCGGCGCGGGTGAGCTGGTACGCCTCCCAGTCGGGGTCGCCGATCGAGAACGGCCTGCCGCGCCTGGCCGCGTACTCCTCGGCGAACGTGGCCGACCAGGTGGGCAGGGTCGGCAGCTCGTCCTGGAACGACCCCGCGATCACCCGGCCGAACCAGTGCCCGAGGCGGCGCTCGAACTCCCCGTGCACCCGGTCGAGCAGCACGGCGCAGGCGGCGGGGGACAGGTAGTCGAAACCGCGGCTGGAGACCGACCCGTCGGCTGCCAGCCACTGCCCGGCGAACTCCGGACGCTCCTGGACGAGGCGGGCCTGCAGGTCGGCGCCGGAGAAGCCGAGCTGGTCGTAGAACCACAGGAAGGCGCCCAGCTCGAAGGCGTCGCCGCAGACCCCGTCCAGCAGCTCCCACCACGCCTCGGACAGGAATGGCGGGTCGTCGGCGTCCGAGCCGAACAGCGGCCCCGACGGCGCGAGGTTGAGGATGACGAGATTACGCACGCCCCCTTCGACCAGGCGCTCCATCTGCCAGCGCAGCCGGTCGCGGCGCAGCGGCTCACCGCTCCACCACCAGATGGCCGCCGGCGAGTGCGAGGCGGGCGGCTCGCGGAGCACATCCCGGAGCTTCATCCTTTCAGCCCGCTCGAGAACCCCTTGATCACGTAGCGCTGCAGCGCCAGGAACACCACCACGATGGGCAGCGCGCCCAGCACGAGCCCCGCGAAGACCAGGCCGTGGTCGGAGACGTACTGGCCGACGAAGGCGAAGACGCTGACCGGGACCGTCTCGAAACCGGAGCCGCCGAGGTACAGGAGCGGGGTGAAGAAGTCGTTCCAGATGAACACCGCGTTGAGGATCAGCACGGTGCCGGTGATCGGCCGCAGCAGCGGGAAGACCACCCGGGTGAACGCCGTCAGGTGCGAGGCGCCGTCGATCTGGGCGGCGCTGGCGTACTCGCCGGGCAGCGCGCGGATGAAGCCGGTGTAGAGGAAGACGGTGAAGGGGAGCTGGATGCCGGTGTAGAAGAGGATCATCCCCGCGTGCGTGCCGATCAGCCCGAGGTCGGTGACCAGCTGGTAGAGCGGGATCATGCCGAGCTGGAAGGGCAGCACGATGCCGAGCAGGAACAGGATGTACAGGCCGTAGCCGAGCCGGGTCTGCACCCGGGCCAGGAAGTAGGCGGCGAACGAGCCGAGCGCGATCAGCGCGATGAGGCTGACCACGGTGATCACCGTGCTGTTCACCAGGGACGGGCCGAGCGCCGCCGCCGTCCAGGCCTTGCCGAAATTGTCGAGCGTGGGCGGGCTGGGCAGGGCCAGCGGCGCCTGCGCGATCTGCGCGGGATCCTTCAGCGACAACGAGATCAGGCTGTAGACGGGGAAGAGGAACGCCACCGCCACCGCGATCATGACGATCTCCAGCAGGAACGTCCTTC
The DNA here is from genome assembly GCF_052245915.1 of Nonomuraea sp. 10N515B. Classification (NCBI taxonomy): domain Bacteria; kingdom Bacillati; phylum Actinomycetota; class Actinomycetes; order Streptosporangiales; family Streptosporangiaceae; genus Nonomuraea; species Nonomuraea sp. 10N515B. The sequence goes on along the minus strand of NZ_JBQQBQ010000065.1, from coordinate 45,602 downwards.
TCACGCGGTCACCTCCCGGCGCCGCAGGTGGTAGACCTGCACCAGGGAGACGGCCGCCACGAACAGGCCCAGCACCAGCGCGATCGCGGTGCTGTAGCCGAACTTGCCGAACACGAACGCCTGCTTGTACAGCACCGTGGACAGCGTCTCGGTGGCGTAGCCGGGGCCGCCGTTCGTGGCCGCGAAGACCTGGTCGAACAGCTTGAGCCCGCCGATCGTGGAGAGCATCAGGTTGATCGTCACGGCGGGGGCGAGCAGTGGCCAGGTGACGTAGCGGAAGCGCTGGAAGGCGCCGGCGCCGTCGATCATCGCCGCCTCGTGCAGCTCCTTGGGCACGCCCTCCAGCCCGGCCAGGAAGATGACCATGGAATAACCGGCGTACTGCCACACCACCATGCCCGCGATCGACCACAGCGCCACCGACGGGTCGCCGAGCCAGTCGACCTCCAGGCCGAGCAGCCCGTTGAGGCCGGCCGACGGGTCGGGGTTGTAGACGTACTTCCACAGGAAGGCCACCATCACGGGGCTGACGACCACGGGGGCGAAGAAGATCACCCGCAGCAGCGCCCGGCTCTTCAGCTTCGCGTGCACGCCGAGCGCCAGCAGCAGCCCGACGCCGTTCTGCACGATCACGATGGCCACGGTCAGCAGCAGCGTGTTGCCGATCGAGCCCATGGCCTGCTCGTCGCCGAGGAGCGTGCCGAAGTTGGCGAGCCCGACGAAGGACATGTCCTGGCCGATCCCGCTCCAGTCGGTGAAGGCGTACACGATGCCGCCGGCCGAGGGGTAGAGCACCACCAGCGCGTACACGACGAGAGCGGGCGCGGCGAACAGCCACGACGGCGAGGTGAGGCGGGAGCGCCGCCCGGCCGCGGCCGGGCGGGTGCGGGCTGGTTTGGTCGCGGTCACCAGGGTCACTTCCGGTAGGCCTCGTCCATCTTCGTCAGCGCCTCGTCGATCGTGGACTTGCCCGCGAGCAGCTCCTGGACGACCGCGAAGTGCACCGGCTGCACCTCGGCGTTGGGCCAGCGCTGATCCATGAACGGCACCGCCCTGTCCTTGGTGAACGGCAGGAACGACTCCACAGCCGGATCGATCGTGGACGAGGCGTCCTGGGTGAGCGGGATCGCGGAGATCGCCTTGGCCCAGGCGTTGATGTTCTCCTGCTTGCCGAGGAAGTCGATGAACGCCTTCGCCTCCTCGACGTTCTTGCCCTTGGCGGCGGCGCCGAGCCCGACGACGACCCCGGCCGGGATCCACACCGAGGCGGCGTCGTCGGCACCCGGCACCGGGAACATCGACAGGTCATCGGGCGCGGAGGCGGCCTTGCGGAAGTCGGGCAGCACCGCCGAGACCTGCACGGCCATGCCCGCCTTGCCGGTGGCCACCATGGAGATCTGCTGTTCGAACGTGGTGCCGTTCGGCTTGTCGTTGAAGAAGCCGCGCTTCTGCAACTCCAGGTACATCTCCATGGCCTGGCGCCAGCCCGACTCGGCGAAGGTGGTCTGCCCCGCGAGCTGCTTGTCGTCGAACGTGGGGTCCTTGGCGTAGACCGTCGAGGGCACCAGCGCGTACGTGATGAGCTGGGTGACCCACGGCGTCTGCGCGCCGAGCGCGATCGGCGCGACGCCCGACTTCTTCAGCTTGTCGCAGACCGCCAGGAACTCGGTCCACGTCGTCGGCGGGGCGTCCACGCCCGCCTGCTCGAAGACCTTCTTGTTGTAGATCGCGCCGATCACCGACGACCCGGCGGAGAAGATGTAGGTCTTGCCGCCGAGCTGGAAGGCCGGTTTGAACCCGGCGGGGATCGTCTGGGTCCACGGCTGGGCCGACAGGTCCGCCAGCAGCCCGGCCTCGGCGATCTGGGTCATCGACATCGCGCTGCCGTTGCCGGGGTAGACCACGTGCAGATCGGGCGCGTTGCCGGCGCCGAGCTGGGTGCGCACGGAGGTCTGCACCTGGTCGGTGGGGGCGTAGGAGGCGGTGACCCGCACCGCGGGCTTGACCTTCTGGTAGGCGGCCAGCAGCTCGTCCATGGCGGACTTCTGATCGGCCACGCCGATGAACTTCAGCTCTGTCGCCGTGGCCCCGCCGCCGGTCGTGGCGGTGGTCTCCGGCTTGGTGGAGCACGCGGTGGCGGCCGCCGCGACCGCCAGGCCGCCCATCATGCGGAAGAACTGGCCGCGGCTCACGCGGGCGTCGCGCAGCAGGTCGGTCATGTGATGACTCCTCGGTCGTGCGGAAGAAGCGGTCCCCCGAGGCACCCGGCGGGTCTGCCCGCCGGGCAGGCGGATGGCGGCGGCCCTCCCGCCTGCCCAGGCCGATGCGAACGTTTTAATGACGGTCATGCGAAAGCGTTCCGAGCATGCCAGGCGACGGATTGTTAAATTAACAACAAGTTCTGTTAAATCGATGGATGGGGGGAGAGTATGAGTCGCCCAAGCGGAGTGTCAAGGGTAGGATTCGCGACCGTCCAGGCGAGGGTGGGAGCTCAGGTGAATTCGCGGCAGCACACCTCAAGCAGGTCCGCGCGGTGGCGGGACATGGCGGAGCTGATCGTGCGGCAGGGCTCGGCGACGGTGACGGAGCTCGCGGAGGGCTTCGCCGTGAGTGTGATGACCGTCCACCGCGACCTCGACGAGCTGGAGCGCCAGGGCATGGTGCGCAAGGTCCGCGGCGGTGCCACCGCTCAGGCGTCCAACATCTGGGAGAGCAACATCGCCTACCGCCTCCAGGCGCACACCGCGGCGAAGGACGCGATCGCGCAGGTGGTGGCGGGCATGATCGAGCCGGGCAGCTCCGTCATGCTCGACGACTCCACCACGGCGCTGGCCGTGGCCAGGCGGTTGAGCGAGATGGCGCCCCTGACCGTGGTGACGAACTTTCTGGAGGCGATCAGGCTGCTCGCCGGCACTCCTGACATCCGGCTCATCGCGCTCGGCGGCGAATATCACGCCACCCACGACTCCTTCCTCGGCCTCGGCTGCGTCGACGCGGCCGAGGCGGTGAGCACTGACGTGGTCGTGGTCTCCACCTCGGCGATCTCCGACCAGTACGCCTTCCATCAGGAGCAGGAGATCGTCCTGGTCAAGCGGGCGATGCTGCGCTCGGGCACGCGCCGCATCCTGGCCGTCGACGGCTCCAAGCTGGCACGTATGGCCCTGCACCGGGTCGCGCCCCTCGACGATTTCGACGTCATCGTGGTCGACTCCGACGCCCCCGCCGAGATGCTGCAGCGGCTGCGTGACCGGCACCGGCACGTCGAGGTGGCACAGATGTAACACCGTGGCTCGTTATTTGTAACTTGACTCTTGTTAAGACTTTGGCTGCTTGCTAGAAAGTGAGGGCTTTCGCCCCCTGCCCCCGCATTGTGAGGAAGCAGCATGCCCGACCTCGCCCGCCGTTCCTTCTTCGGGCTCGGCGGCTCCGCACTGGCCCTCGCCTTCACCACCAACCTGGCCGATCCCTGGACGGCGCCGGCCACCGTCAAAGGCGACTACCCCTTCCACCTGGGCGTCGCATCCGGGGACCCGCTGCCGGACCGGGTCATGTTATGGACCCGCCTGGCCGTCAAGCCGCTCGAACCCCTCGGCGGCATGCCGTACAACAAGATCGCGGTCGACTGGGAGATCGCGGAGGACGAGGCGTTCACCCGGCGCGCCCGGCACGGCACCGCCTGGGCCACCCCCGAGTACGGCCACTCGGTCCACGTGGACGCCAAGGGACTGCGTCCCGGCCGGGAGTACTTCTACCGCTTCCGCACCGGCGGCCAGATCAGCCCGGTCGGCAGGACCAGGACGGCGCCCGCGCCGGGCAGCAGCCCCGAGAGCCTGAAGCTGGCCTTCGCCTCCTGCGCCCTGTGGCAGGACGGCTACTACACCGCCTACCGGCATCTCGCCGAAGAAGAGCCTGACGTGGTCTTCCACCTGGGCGACTACATCTACGAATACGGCATCGTGCCCTCCGGCGGACTGCGGCAGACGCCGGTGCCCGAGCAGTTCAGGGTGCAGTGCGACACCCTCGACCGCTTCCGCGTCCAGTACGGCCTCTACAAGAGCGACCCCGACCTCCAGGCCGCGCACCAGCGGGCGCCGTGGATCGTCACCTGGGACGACCACGAGGTGCTCGACAACTGGGCGGGCCCGCACGGGCCGGGCGGCGAGGTGAGCGAGCAGGACTACCTGGTCATCCGCGCCAACGCCTTCCGGGCCTACTGGGAGAACCTGCCCATCCGGGTGCCTGCCGTGCAGGGCCCCGACGCGCGGATCTACCGCAGGTTCACCTACGGCGATCTCGCCGAGTTCAACATGCTCGACACCCGCCAGTACCGCGACGACCAGGTGTGCGGCGACGGGCAGCAGGTCGGCTGCGCCGAGCGCCTCGACCCCGCCCGGCAGATGCTCGGCGCCGAGCAGGAGCGATGGCTGCTCGACGGCCTCGGCGCCTCGCGCGCCACGTGGAACGTGCTGGCCCAGCAGATCGCCATGATCCAGCTCGACTTCGACGCCTCACCCGCCCAGCGGCTCAGCATGGACCTCTGGGACGGATACAAGGCCGCCAAGGACCGCGTGCTGACCGGCATGGCCGAGCGCCGGGTCGGCAACCCCGTCGTGCTCACCGGGGACATCCACTACAACCTGGCGGGCGAGCTCAAGACGAACTTCGACGATCCCGCCTCGCCCACGGTCGGCGTGGAGTTCGTCGGCACCTCCGTCAGCAGCGGCGGCAACGGCAACGCCGCCGCCGGCCTGCCACCCGGCGGCCGCGACGCCGTCAACCCGCATCTGCGTTTCTCCAGCTACCAGCGCGGCTACGTGTCCTGCCAGGTCACCAGGAGCCAGTGGCAGGCCGACTTCAAGGTCGTCCCCTACGTCGACCGGCCGGGCGCGCCGGTCTCCACCAGGGCCAGCCTCGTGACGCTCGACGGCGTTCCCGGCCTGAACGCGCTCTGACAGGAAGGAACGATCATGCGTCACCTCACCGCCGCGCTCGCCGTCGCCGGCGTCGCCGCCCTGCTGGCCGCGCCGGCCGCGGGAGCCACCCCCCGGCGGCAGGACCCCTCTCCCGCCGCCGAGCAGCCCGCGACGGTCCCTTCGGTACGGGTCAAGCCCGGCACCTCCAAGGGCACCGGCGAGCTGACCCCCATCGCGGGCGCCGACCGGCTGCTCGCCCCGCTCGGTGTGGACGCCGCCTGCCCGGCCAAGATCGAGATCGGCCTGCGCAGCGACGCGAAGAAACCCGTCTACGCCGACCTGTTCGTGGAGATCGACCAGCCGCTGTCGGCCTCCCGCTCCATGCTGTCCAGCTACCTGCCGCCCGGCTACGAGCTCGGCGCCAAGCTGCTGGTCGCCGTCCCGCCCACCACCCCCGAGGGCGAGTACGGCCTGCGCCTGCGCGCCGGTGAACGCACGCTGGCCGTGCCCGTCGAGGTCGTCACCCTGAACCGGCTCGACAACGGCGGCAACCTGGCGCTGCTGCGGCCGGTCACGGCCTCCTCCCAGCACACCAACGCCAACTACCCGCCGTGCAGCGTCGCCGACGGCGACACGAGCTCCAACGGCTGGGCCGGCGGCAACGGCTGGAACGACGCCACGGGCCGGACCTGGCCCGACACCGTGTCCGTCGCGCTCGGCGGCGCCAAGCAGGTCTCCCGCGTGGACCTGTACACCCTGAACACCGAACGCTACCCGGCCGCGACCTTCGGGCTGCGCGACTGGGACGTCCAGACCGGACTGAACGGCCAGTGGCAGACGGTCGCGCAGGTGCGCGGCAACGTCGCGTGCAGCGTGCGCTCCGACTTCGCGCCCGTCACGGCCGACGCCGTCCGCATCGTCGCACTGGCCTCGAACGGCGCCAACGACTACACCCGCATCATCGAGGTCGAAGTCCGCTGACCGAAGGGAGACTCTCATGAGCACACTCACCCGCGGCACACCGCCCCGCACCAAGGTGGGCCTGGTGGCAGGCGGGCTCGGAGCCTACTGGCCGCAGTTCCCCGACCTGCTGCCGCAGCTTGAGCGCTCCTCCGCCCGGGTCTCCGAGCGGATGACGGCACTGGACTGCGAGGTGGTGGACGTCGGCTTCATCTCCGACGCCCAGGAGGGCGCCGCGGCGGCCGAACGGCTGCGCGCGGCGGGCTGCGACCTCATCGTCGGGTTCCTCACCACCTACATGACCGCCACCATGCTCGTGCCGATCGCCCAGCGCAGCGGCGCGCCGGTGCTGCTGATCAACCTGCAGCCGACCGAGTCCATGGACCACGCCGCCTTCGACACCGGCCAGTGGCTGGCCTACTGCGGCGCCTGCCCGCTGCCGGAGATGGCCAACGCCTTCATGCGCTGCGGCGTCCCGTTCCGCTCGGTGTCCGGCTACCTCGAGGACGAGCGGGCCTGGGAGAAGATCGGCCGGTGGGTGCGCGCGGCAGGGGTCAGGGCGGCGCTGCGACGGGGCCGGCACGGCCTCATGGGCCACCTGTATCCGGGGATGCTGGACGTGGCCACCGACCTCACCCTGGTCAGCGCCAACTTCGGCGGGCACGTCGAGGTGCTCGAGTTCGACGACCTGCGGGTACGCGTGGAGAAGGTCACCGACGCCGAGACCGACGAGCGGACGAAGCTGGCCCGCGAGGTCTTCGAGCTGGCCGACACCGTCAACGAGGACGACCTGTCGTGGGCGGCCCGCGTCTCGGTCGGGCTCGACCGGCTCGTGGCCGACTTCGAGCTGGACAGCCTGGCCTACTACCACCGCGGGCTGGACGGGGAGATCCACGAGCGCCTCGGCGCCGGCATGATCCTCGGCGCGTCCCTGCTCACCGCCCGCGGGATCCCGGCGGCAGGCGAGTACGAGCTCCGCACCTCGCTCGCCATGCTGATCATGGACCGGCTCGGCGGCGGCGGCTCCTTCACCGAACTGCAGGCGCTCGACTTCGCCCGCGGCCACGTGGAGATGGGCCACGACGGGCCCGCCCATCTGGCGATCAGTTCGCGCCGGCCGCTCCTGCGCGGCCTCGGCGTCTACCACGGCAAGCGGGGCTGGGGCGTCTCGGTCGAGTTCGACGTGGCACGCGGGCCTGTCACCGCGTTCGGCCTGCGGCAGCGTCACGACGGGGCCTTCGGCTTCGTCGTCTCGCAGGGGGAGGTGGTGGGCGGCCCGCTGCTGCAGATCGGCAACACCACGTCGCGGGTGGACTTCGGATGCGACCCCGGCGAGTGGACCGACGCCTGGAGCGCCAGCGGCATCTCCCACCATTGGGCACTCGGCACCGGACACCGCGTCGCCGACCTGCGGGCGGTCGCTGACCTGCTCGGGGCCGAGCTCGTACACGTCCAGCCCTGACGCGCTGCGGTCAGCGCCGGACCACGCTCCCGCCGGGCCGGGCTCCCCGCTCGGCAAAGACCAGGAAATGATCATTGTCGCCGGGCTACACGGGGCAGCGGCCGGGGTAGGCCCACACGGGCAGGGCCCGTCACCGACGAGCGGGCGCGCATGCTTGCTCGACGGGGGAGTCGCCGGTGAAAGTCGTCGTCGATCTGACGCGCTGCCAGGGCTACGGGCAGTGCGCCTTCCTCGCGCCGGACGTCTTCACCATGCGAGAAGAGGCGCTGCTGTACGACCTGGACCCCGGCGACGAGCGGCGCGAGCACGTGCTGCGGGCGGCCGCCGCCTGCCCGGTCCAGGCCATCCATCTCGACTGGGCGGCGACCCGGCACGCCGCCGAGCAGGCCGGCCCGCCCGCCCCGGGGCAGGGCGACGGCCGCATCGTCATCGTCGGGGCCTCGCTGGCCGGGGCCCGGGCCGCCGGTGTGCTCAGGAGGGAGGGCTTCGCCGGATCGCTGACCGTGATCGGCGACGAACCCGACCAGCCCTATGACCGGCCTCCCCTGTCCAAACAGGTCCTCACCGGGCAGGTGCCGCCCGACCACACCATGCTGCCCCGCCTGCGCGAGGTCGAGGCCGAGTGGCTGTGGGGGACCCCGGCGACCGGGCTGGACGTGGCCGGCAAGCGGGTGCGGCTGGCCGACGGCCGCGAGATCGGTTTCGACCGGGTCCTGCTGGCCACCGGCACCCGCGCCCGGTCCTGGCCGAACGAGGCCGAGGCCGCGCTGGAGGGCGTGCACACGCTGCGCACCGTCGCCGACGCCGCCCGGCTGCGGCAGGCGCTGGCCGCCGGCCCGCGCCGTGTGCTCATCCTCGGCGCCGGGTTCACCGGCTCGGAGATCGCCTCCGTGTGCCGCGAACTGGACCTGCCGGTGACGGTCGTCGAACGCGGTCCCGCCCCGCTCGTCGGCGCGCTGGGCGGCGTGCTCGGCGACGTGGCGGCGCAGCTGCACCGCGAACACGGCGTGGACCTGCGGTGCCACACGACGGTCACGGCCCTGGAGGGCGACGCGGACGGGCGGCTACGCGGCGCACGCCTGTCGGACGGCAGCACGGTGGAGGCCGACGTGGCCGTCGTCGCACTCGGCTCCATCCGCAACGTCGAATGGCTGCGGGACTCGGGCCTGGCCGCCGGCGTGTGGGGCGTGGCCTGCGACGCGGGCTGCCGCGCCGTGGACAGCAACGGCCTGGTCACCGATGACGTCTTCGTCGCCGGCGACATCGCGCGCTTCCCGCACCCGCTCTACCAGTACCAGTTCATGACGCTGGAGCACTGGGGCAACGCGGTCGCCCAGGCCGAGATCGCCGCCCACAACATGATCAGCGACCAGGCGCACCGCTGGCCGCACCTGTCCGTGCCGGTGTTCTGGTCCAGCCAGTTCGGGGTCAACATCAAGTCGGTCGGCGTGCCCACCTTCGCCGACGAGGTCGTCATCACCCAGGGCTCGGTGGCCGAGCGCCGCTTCGTCGCCGTCTACGGATACCACGGCCGCGTCACGGCGGCGGTCACCTTCGATCAAGGGCTGTGGCTGGAGTTCTACCAGCGGCTGATCGAGCAGGCGGCGCCGTTTCCGCCCCGGTTCCGCCACGTCGACCAGCGCGAGGCGGCCGAGCCCGTGCCCGCGCGGGTCCCCGAGCGGCTGGTCGCCACGGCGGGGGCGACGGTCGTGGTGACCGGTCACGACCCGGCCGAACGCCGCGCCTCGCTGGTGCAGGCGCCACAGAGCTGAACGCCCGGCAGGAGAGAGCGCAGACCATGACCTCGCACAGTGTCTTCGAGCGGATCCTGGACCCGTCCGGCCGCGCGGACCCGTACCCGCTCTTCGGCGAGCTTCGCCACACCCCTGTGGCGCGGCAGGAGGACGGCACGTATGTCGTCAGCACGTACCGCGAGATCGTCGCGCTGCTGCACGACCCGCGTGTCAGCTCCGACCGCCGCAATCTCCGCTCCGCGGCCGAGGCGCCGGACCTGGCACTGTCGTTCATCGGGCTCGACCCGCCCGAACACGACCGGCTGCGCCGCCTGACCATGCGCCACTTCGGACCGCCGCACTCACCCGGCACCGTCGACGGGCTGCGCCCCGCCATGGTGTCCCTCACCACCGCGCTGATCGACGGTATCGCCGGCAAACGCCGGGCGGACCTCGTAGACGAGGTCGCCTACCCGCTGCCGGTCGCGGTGATCTGCCGGCTGCTCGGCGTACCGGTGGAGGACGAGCCACGGTTCCACGCCTGGGCGGACCAGATCATCGAGACGCTCGGCCCGGGCGAGGAGGACCGAGCCGAGCGAGAGCGGGAACGCCAGGCCGTGGCGCACGAGCTGAAAAGCTACCTCGCCGGACTCGCCGAGGACCGCCGGCGGCAGCCAGGGGAGGATCTGCTGTCGGGGTTCGTCACCTACCGCGGTCCCGAGGGCGGCATGACGCCGCAGGAGGTCGTCGCCACCGCGGTGCTGCTGCTGATCGCGGGCCACGAGACCACCATCAACCTCATAGCCAACGGCATGCTCACCTTGCTGCGCCACCCGGACCAGCTGGAACGCCTGCGCGCCGAGCCCGGCCTCATCGTCCCCGCCGTCGAGGAGCTGCTGCGCTACGAGCCGCCCGTGCAACTGGTGTCCTCGCGGGTGGCCCTCGACGACATCACGATCGACGGCACCACCATCCCGGCCGGATCGCCCATCGTCCTGGCGCTGGCCGCGGGCAGCCGCGACCCCGCCCACACGGCCGATCCCGACCGCTTCGACCTCTGCCGCGCCCGCAACGAGCATCTGGGCTTCGGCGGCGGCGTCCACTACTGCTTCGGCGCACCGCTGGCCCGGCTCGAGACCCAGATCGTGCTGGCCGAGCTCGTCCGCCGGCTGCGCAATCCCCGGCTCGCCGCCGACCCGCCTCCCTACCGGCCGAGCCCCGTCCTGCGCGGGCCACGCCACCTGCTGATCGACTACGACGGCGTCGAACTCGCGTGAGCCCGGGCGTTCCCGTCTGACGGCGTGAGCGGTGGCTTGCTCTCGCCCGCGGCGGTCAGGCGCCGCCCGGCTCGGCGGTCTGCTCCCACATCGACTTCATCTCGGCGAAACCCTGCTCCATGATCCCCACCATGGCCTGACGGGCCCGCTCGCCGTCGCGCCGCTGGATCGCCTGGGCCACATCGGTGTGCAGCTGCAACGCCTGCTCGTCCGGGTTGTGCGGCATCAGGTGGTAGTGGTGCCGGCCCGCGAGCACCTCGGCGACGATCTGGTGCAGTTTGGCGAACATCTCGTTGCCGGAGGCGAGCAGCACCCGCCGGTGGAAGTCGATGTCCAGGGTGAGGAAGCGCGCCTCGTCGCCGGCCTTGCCGGCGGCCCACATCTTGGCCGCGAGCCCGACCAGCTCGCTCGCCTCGTCGTCGTCGATCCGCTCGGCGGCCAGCCAGGCGGCGTACGGCTCGATCGCGGTCCGTAGCTCGGTGATCGAGCGCATCTGCGCCATCCGCCCCGCCGAGGCGAGCCGCCAGCGGATCACCTGCGGGTGGAAGACGCTCCACACCTCCGCGGGCTGGATCATGATCCCCACCCGTCGCCGGGTCTCGACGAGTCCCATGGATGCGAGCACCCGCAGCACCTCGCGGATCACCGAGCGGGAGACCTGATAGCGGTCGACCAGGTCGTCGATGCTCAGGACGGAACCTGCGGCCACGTCGCCGCTGCAGATGGCGGTGCCGAGGTGGTCGAGGACGCGTGCGTGCAGCCCAGCCTCGACGGGGGCCTGCTGCAAGGGTGCGACCCCCGGGGCGGACTGATTCACGCCACAGAGCATATCAGTGGAGACTCGACCCTTGAATAAGTCAGCTTTATTGTCCTAGCATCACCGCATTAAGCAGATGTTACGACAATGTGGCGCTCATCCGGGGGGCGGCGGCCATGACAGAAAGGAGACCTGACGTGCGACGTCGATCGATATTCGGTACGTCTCTGGCCGTGGTTGCCGCCATGAGCCTGTCCGCCTGTGGCGGTGGCGGCGACGGCGGCGCGTCCACGACGGTCCGGGTCACCCTGGCCAATCACGTGTGGACGGAGAACGTCAAGCAGGCTCTGCCCGCGTTCGAGAAGCAGACCGGGCTCAAGGTCGAGATCACCCAGCTCGGCGAGGACCAGCTCTCCGACCAGTACAACGTCAAGCTGAACGCCGGCTCGTCCGACATCGACGTGATGATGTACCGCCCCCTGCAGGAGGGCAGGCTCTTCGCCAAGAACAAGTACCTGGACGACCTGTCGGATCAGGTGAAGTCCAACGCCACCTGGGACTTCAGCGACTTCCAGGCCGGCCCGGTGGAGGCCACCACGCACGAGGGCAAGCCGGTCGGTGTCCCGATCATCACCGAGCAGGAGGTCCTCTACTACCGCAAGGACCTGCTCGCCAAGGCCGGCCTGAGCGCCCCGCCGAAGACGCTCGACGAGCTGAAGGCCGCCGCCGCCAAGATCAAGGCGGCCGAGCCGGACATCGCCGGCTTCGTCGCCCGCACCGGCAAGTCGCCGGCCGTCACCCAGTTCTCCAGCTTCCTCTACAGCTTCGGCGGCGACTTCGTCGACGGCAGCGGCAAGGCCGCGGTCAACAGCGACGCGGCCAAGCAGGCGTTCGCCTACTACGGCGGGCTGATCAAGGACTCCGGCCCGGCGAACGTCAGCACCGACATGGGCTGGCCCGAGGCGATGGCCATCTTCACCCAGGGCAAGGCCGCCTTCTACACCGAGGCGAACTCCCTCTACAAGAACGCCACCGATCCGGCCAAGTCCAAGGTCTCCGACCAGGTCGGCTTCGCGCCGTTCCCGGCCGGCCCGTCCGGTTCGAAGCCGTACAACATCCCGTCGTGGGCGCTGGGCATCAACTCCAGCTCGGAGAACCAGGCCAACGCCTGGAAGTTCATCGAGTGGGCCACCAGCAAGGAGCAGACGCTCGCCCAGCAGAAGTCCGGCGTGCCGGGCGCCCGCAGCTCGGTCTGGGCGAATCCGGAGAGCACCTCGACCTTCCCGAAGGACCTGGTGGAGGCGATCGCGGCCAGCACCAAGGCCGGGGTGGGTCATGACCGGCCGCTGGTCGTGAAGGTCGCCGAGGCCCGCGAGATCGTGGGCCAGCCGATCGTCGACGCGATCACCGGCAAGGACGCCGCCGCGGCGGCCGACACGGCCAACGCCGCCTTCCAGAAGTTCCTGGACGACGAGGCCAAGTAGGCACCTCATGGCAACGATCACCACCACCAAGGCGCCGCACAGCGCCCCCACCGCCCCCGGGACGCCCGGCTGGGTGCGCTGGGTCAACGACCACCGCAAATGGCTCTTCGCCGCGCCCGCGATGACCTTCGTCGCCGCGCTGCTGGTGTTCCCCCTGGCCTGGACCGGCTACCTCAGCCTGACCGACGCCGAGGGATCCGTCCGCGCGGAGAGCGAGTTCGTGGGCGTCGAGAACTACCTCGACGTCCTGTCCGACACCGAACGGTTCTGGCCCGCCGTCGGACGGACCGTCACCTTCACCGGTGTCGCGCTGCTGTTCGAGGTGGTCCTCGGGATGGCGATCGCCCTGCTGCTCTGGCGGCCGTTCAAAGGGCAGAAGTGGGTCCGGGTCGCCATCCTGATGCCGCTCGTCGCCACCCCGGTCGCGGTCGGCATGATGTGGCGGCTCATCTTCGACCCGAACATCGGCCTGGCCAACCAGGCCCTCGGCTGGGTCGGCATCGGGCCGCAGCCGTGGCTCGCCGGCCAGCACACGGCCCTGCCCACCACGATCTTCATCGACGTGTGGCAGTGGACGCCGATGGTGGCGCTGATCCTGCTCGCCGGGCTCACCTCGCTGTCGGACGAGCCGCAGGAGGCGGCGCGCATCGACGGCGCCAGCACCTGGCAGCGTTTCCGGCACGTCACCCTGCCGCTGCTGATGCCCACGCTGACCGTGGCGATCCTGCTGCGCGGCATCGACGCGCTGAAGACCTTCGACATCCTCTACGCCACCAAGGGCCGCGGTGGCGGTTCGTTCCACGAGGTCGAGACGCTGAACGTGTACGCCTACGGCCTCAGCTTCGACTACAACGACTACGGCGTCTCCTCCACCGTCCTCATCCTCTTCTTCCTGATCATCATCGGGGCGATGTGGGCCCTGACCGCCCGGCGCAAGGAGGCACAGCGATGAAGCCCCGACCCGCGTACCGGGTGTTCCGGGTGGTGGCGCTCACCGTCGTGGTGCTCACCCTGCTCGCGCCGCTGCTCTGGATGATCGCCGCGTCGTTCAAGACCAACGTCGACATCTACGACCCGGGCAAAGCGCTGGCCTTCTCGCCCACCGTGGACAACTACGTCAAGGTGCTCCAGCAGGCCAACTACGTCCAGTTCATCGGCAACAGCCTCTGGGTGGCGTTCGCCGCCACCGTGGCGTCGCTGGTCCTCGGCCTGCCGGCCGCGTACTCGATGAGCCGGTTCACCATGAAGAAGTCCGCGCTGGTGGTCCTGATGGCCCGGGTCATCCCCGGCGTCTCGCTCCTGGTGCCCTGGTATTACGTCTTCTCCAACCTGAAGATGGTCGGGGGCTTCGGGGTGCTGATCATCAGCCACATGTTCGTCTCGCTGCCGCTGGTGGTCTACATCATGATGGGCTACTTCGACAGCCTGCCCGAGGAGTTGGAGGAGGCGGGGCTGGTCGACGGGCTGACCCACATCGGCGCGTTCCGCCGCATCATGCTGCCGCTGTCCGTGCCGGGCATCGCCACCGCCGGGATCCTGTCCTTCATCTTCTCCTGGAACAACTTCATGTTCGCGCTCGTGCTCTCCGACGCCGACACCAAGACCCTGCCCGTGGCGATCTTCGACTTCGTCGGTTACGCCAGCATCGACTGGGGCGGCCTGATGGCCGCGGCCACCGTGGTCACCGTACCGATCATGGTGATCGCCCTGTTCGTGCAGAAGTACGTGGTCTCCGGCCTCACCGCCGGCGCGACGAAGGGCTGAGCGGCATGACGACCATCGCGCGCATCGAGACCTTCCTGGTCGCTCCCCGCTGGCTCTTCGTCCGGGTGGAGACCGATTCCGGGATCGCCGGCTGGGGCGAGGCCACCTGCGAGGGGCGCTCCGAGACCGTCCGCGCCGCCATCGACCAGCTCGCGGAGCTGCTGATCGGCCGGGACGCGCTGCGGATCGAGGACCACTGGCAGGTGCTGACCAAGGGCTCGTTCTACCGGGGCGGCCCGATCCTGGCCAGTGCCGTGGCGGGGCTCGACCAGGCCCTGTGGGACATCGCCGGCAAGCACTTCGGCGCCCCGGTGCACCAGTTGCTCGGCGGTCCGGTCCGGGACCGGATCCGGGTGTACGGCTGGGTCGGCGGCGACGAGCCCGGCGAGGTCCGCGACCACGTCGCCGCCCAGGTCGAGGCCGGGCTCACCGCGGTGAAGATGAACGCCTCCGGCAGGGTGAGCCCGCTCGCCTCGGTCGCCGAGCTGAACGGCGTGGTCGCCCGGGTGGCCGCCGCCCGCGAGGTGCTCGGCGAGGACCGCGACGTCGCCGTCGACTTCCACGGACGGTTCACCCTGGCCAACGCCCGCCGGGTGGCGCCGCTGCTGGAGCCGTACCGGCCGCTGTTCCTGGAGGAGCCGGTCGTCCCGGAGAACTCGCACCTCATCGGCGAGTTCGTCCGCTCGACCACCATCCCGGTGTCGACGGGGGAGCGGCTCTACAGCCGGCAGGAGTTCCTGCCCGTCCTCCAAGCCGGCATCGCGGTCGCCCAGCCGGACCTCTCGCACGCCGGCGGCATCACCGAGGTACGCAAGATCGCCACGCTCGCCGAGGTGTACGACGTGCAGCTCGCCCCGCACTGCCCGCTCGGTCCGATCGCCCTCGCGGCCTGCCTGCAGGTCGGCTTCGCCACGCCGAACTACCTGATCCAGGAGCAGAGCATCGGCATCCACTACAACCGCGGCGCCGAGGTGCTCGACTACTGCCTCGACAAGACCCCGTTGACGTTCGTGGACGGACACGTCGAGCGGCTCACCGCCCCCGGCCTGGGTATCGAGGTCGACGAGCAGGCGGTCCGCTCCGCCGGCCAACGAGGACACGCCTGGCGCAGCCCCATCTGGCGGCACCGGGACGGCTCCTACGCTGAATGGTGACCATGGCCCTCGAGCTGACCCTTCGCCCGCCCCACCTGTGAGAAAGGCACCTGCGTGAAGATCATCGCAGCGGACGTCGTCGTCACCAGTCCCGATCGCAACTTCGTCACCCTCAAGATCACGACGGACGAGGGGATCACCGGGCTCGGGGACGGCACCCTCAACGGGAGGGAGCTGGCGGTCGCTTCGTACCTGGCCGACCACGTTGTTCCCCTGCTGATCGGGCGGGACCCGCATCGCATCGAGGACACCTGGCAGTTCCTCTACCGCTCGGCGTACTGGCGGCGAGGGCCCGTCACCATGGCGGCCATCGCGGCCGTGGACGTGGCGCTGTGGGACATCAAGGCGAAAGCCGCCGGGATGCCGCTCTACCAGCTGCTCGGCGGAGCCTCCAGGAACGGGATCATGGCGTACGGGCACGCCTCGGGCCGGGACCTGCCCGAGCTGTTCGACTCGATCCGGCGGCACCTGGAGATGGGCTACCGCTCGATCCGGGTGCAGACCTCCGTGCCAGGCATCGACGCCGTCTACGGCGTGGCCGCCCAGCCCAGCGTCGACGGCAAACGGTACGACTACGAGCCGGCCCAGCGCACCGCGCTGCCCGCGGAAGAGGACTGGGACACCCGCGCCTACCTGCGCCACCTGCCCGGCGTCTTCGAGGCGGTGCGCAGCGAGTTCGGCCCCGAGCTGCCGCTGCTGCACGACGGGCACCATCGGATGACCCCCATCCAGGCCGCCAAGCTGGGCAAGGCCCTGGAGCCGTACGACCTGTTCTGGCTGGAGGACTGCACGCCGGCCGAGAACCAGGAGGCGCTGCGCCTGGTCCGGCAGCACACCATCACCCCGCTGGCCATCGGCGAGGTCTTCAACACCGTGTGGGACTACCAGACGCTGATCCGTGAGCAGCTCATCGACTATGTCCGGTCCGCCGTGACCCACACCGGCGGGATCACGGCCATGCGGAGGCTGCTCGACTTCGCCGCCCAGTACCAGATCAAGTCCGGCATCCACGGTCCGACCGACATCTCACCGGTCGGCATGGCCGCTGCCCTGCACCTGGACCTGGCGATCCACAACTTCGGCATCCAGGAGTACATGCAGCACGGCCCGGCGACCAACGAGGTGTTCCGGCAGTCGTTCAGCTTCGCCGACGGCTACCTGCACCCCGGTGAGCTGCCGGGGCTCGGCGTGGAGCTCGACGAGGAGGCCGCGGCGCGTTTCCCGTACCAGCCGGCGTATCTGCCGTTCAACCGGCTCAAGGACGGCACCGTCCATGACTGGTGAGCACCGGCCCACCCGGCACATCGTGGTCATGGGCGTGTCGGGCGCGGGCAAGACCACCGTGGCGCGGGGGATCAGCGAACTGACCGGGTTGCGGTTCGCCGAGGCGGACGAGTTCCACCCAGAGGAGAACGTGGCGCGGATGCGCGCCGGCATCCCGCTGGACGACGCCGACCGCTGGCCGTGGCTGCGTGACCTGGCCGCCTGGATGGCCGCCCGGCACGCCGAGGGCATATCCACGGTGCTGGCCTGCTCGGCGCTCAAGCGCTCCTACCGCGACGTGCTACGGCAGGGCCCGCCGGAGGTGGAGTTCGTCCACCTGGACGGGTCCGCGGAGCTGATCCGGGACCGGATGACCCGCCGCACCGGCCACTACATGTCGGCCGGCCTGCTCGACTCCCAGCGGGCGATCCTCGAGCACCTCGGCCCGGAGGAGTCCGGGATCGTGGTGGAGGTGGCGGTGTCGCCGGCCGAGCTGGTGGCGGCGGTCGTCGCCCGGCTCGGCCTGCCGGCCGCACCGGTCAGCTCTGGGTGAGCCGGCCTCGCGCCCACTGCCGCAGACGATGACAAGTCACCTCCAAGCCGGTGCCGTCATCGTGGGGGCCATGAGGAACCGCCGTCGTGCGGGCACGAGCAGACTCCGTCGCTACGGCCCGAGCCACACCCGCCCGCGCGGCGAGGATGCCGCCCACCGTCCAGCCCTTGCCCCCGCCTCCCGTGGCCGGGGTCCCGGGCGGATCGGCAAGGCGCTGATCGTGCTGATGTGGGCGGGCGCCTTCGTGGTGCCCATCCCGCTGTCCGTGCCGTCCATCCGGCTGGCGGCGGGTGCCGTCGGCACGCCCGGCACGCTCACCGGGGACGCGTGCGTCAGCCTCGGCCGGGGACGTTACGACTGCCAGGGCACGTTCGTGCCCGGCGACGGCGGCCCCGCGATCCCGGTCTCCGCCCCGCCCGACCTGGAGGCGGGCGACACGGTGGCGGCCCAGCTCACCCCTGAAGGCGACCGGGCGGCCGTGGCGGGGCCGCGCGGCGTGCTGACCGCGCTGATCCTGCCCTTCCTGTGCGTCGGCGCGATCGGCTTCCTGCCGTACGTCGTCCTGTACTGGAGCTCCCGCGCCACTCGCGGCCGCCTGCGTGCGGCCGCGATCGGCGGCGGCGTGCTGACCGCCGCCGGCCTCGCCGGCGTCACCACCGGGCTGATCGCGATCTACTCGGTGTGATCCGTGCCCGTCCGGCCGACGGCCGCCGCCGTCCTGCCGACGCGGATCGGGCGTTCGCTCCAGCCCTGAGCCCGTCAGTGTGCGGTGTAAGGGCTTCCACACTCAGCCGCTGGAAATGGACCTGCTGCAGGAGCTCTCCGGGCACGGGACGGCCGCTGACCGGGACCGGTGCTAGGGGCCCCCGCAGGATCAGGCGGCCTTCACCAAGACCAGGTGGGCACGTGCGTGTCGACGAATCGTTCGATGTCGTGCCGGCTGATGACGGCGAGCTTCTGAGCCAGGTCGTCCAGTGCGCGGGAGACGGCGAGTTCGTCGCCGATCTCCGCCATGGGCGGGTCGGCTGGGTGGCGCCGGGCCTGGCCGATTCCGGCCAGGTGGGCGCCGCCACCGGTGAGGGTCGCCCGGGCCGTGGTTTCCGCGCCTTCCTCGGTGATGTCGATCTCGACGGACCATCGCTTGGATTCCATGAGGTCCTCCTGCGGCTGAGCGGAGTGCAGGCTTGCGGCGATCATCCAGGCAGGCGAGGCCGAGCATGGCCTGGACGAAGACTCCGGCTCTGGGGCCGGGGCTGAGGCCGCCCCAGCAGGAGCAACTTCCCGAGCAGGGTGAAAGTGAACCTGGCCTGGGCGAGGGGTGTGTCGGCCCTGAATAGCATGCTTGATTACCGATCAAGGAGGAGACCATCGTGCGTATCGCAGTCGCCGGCGCCACCGGGAACATCGGCTCGCTCACCGTCGCCGCGCTCGAAGAGGGCGGGCACGACGTCGTGCGCATCAGCCGTTCCCACGGCGTGGACCTGTCGACCGGTGACGGTCTCGACGACGCCCTCACCGGCGTCGAGGCGGTCGTCGACGCCACGAACATGGCGGCGACCGAGCGGGCCGAGGCGGTGGCGTCCTTCGGCGCCGTGACCCGCAATCTGCTCACCGCTGAGGAACGGCTTGGCGTCCGCCACCACGTGCTGCTGTCGATCGTGGGGCTTCATCGTGTCGAGGGCAACCCTCGCTACGCGGGCAAGCGGGAGCAGGAGCGCCTGGTGGCCGCAGGGCCTGTGCCGTGGACGATCGCACCCGCGGACGTGGCCGGGGTCCTCGCCGAGATCGCGACCGGCGAGCCGAAGGGGCGCTACGTGGACGTCGCCGGTCCCGAGCCGCAGGACCTCGTGGACATGGCCCGGCGCACGAACGAGGCCCGCGGTCGGGAGGTGAAGCTCGTGCCCACATGGTCGGGGCCGCTCGGCGCGGGGATGGCCGGCGACGTGCTGCTGCCCGGCGAGAACGCCCGCATCGCGCCGACCACGTTCGACGAGTGGCTCGCGGGCCAGCGATAGCGCCAGGACACATCGCGCCGGTCCCGCCGCCCCGCACGCCCGGATGCCGGACAGTCCGAGACGTGAATTTCATCACATACACTCTGTCCAGCAGTTTCGCGGTGGCGACTGGATCGGGCCCGCCAGCGGCCTGGGCTCGGGGGACTAGGAGTCGGCCGGCCACGAGCCGGCGTAATCGCGGTCCTCGTGATCGTCGCCGCGACCTGCCCGGTGTGAAGGACCCGGCGCTCGGCACGTTCGTCAGCGCGCCATCCTGACCGTCCTGCTCAACAGGCCTGAACCTGCTGTCGATCTCAGTGTTTCGGCAACGGGCCGTGCACGGGGGTGACCGCTCGCGGTCTTCCTCGACACCCGACGGCGCAGGCCACGAATCGGTAAGAAGAAGAAAGATCATGCGGGTTTTCGCGATTCTCATATTCGGCGGCGCGTTCACTCTGGCCGCCTGTGGCTCGCCGGTTGCAGACAACGCCTCCGGGGATCTCGCGATCGGAATGTCGGTGTCAACGCTGAGTAATCCCTATTTCGTCCAGTTCCGTGACGGAGCGGAGGCCGCGGCGCAGCTTTCGGGGGTCAAGTTGACGGTCACCGACGCCCACAACGACAGCTCCCGGCAGGCTGACCAGGTCCGAAACTTCACTAAACAACGCGTCAAGGCGATCATCCTTAACCCGGTGGATTCCGACGCGGTCGCCCCGGCGGTCAAGGCCGCCGGTCAGGCCGGCATCCCGGTGATCGCGGCCGACCGCAGCGTCAAGGGCTCCGAGGTGGCGCAAACCGTGACCTCCGACAATGTGGCCGGAGGCAAGCTGGGTGCGCAGGAGCTGGCCAAGCAGCTCGGTGGAAAGGGCAACGTGGTGGTCCTCCAAGGTACGGTCGGTACCTCGGCCTCCCGTGACCGCGACCGGGGTTTCACCGACGGCATCGCGGCGTACCCGAAAATCAAGGTCATCGCCAGGCAGCCGGCCGACTTCAACAGGGCCAAGGGCCGGGACGTCATGACGAACCTGATTCAGCGTCGCCCCGACATTGCAGGGGTGTTCGCGAGCAACGACGAAATGGCGCTGGGCGCGATCCAGGCGCTGGGGAACAGAGCAGGGCGACAGGTCAAGGTAGTGGGCTTCGACGGCACGCCGGACGGGATCAAGGCGGTGCAGGCCGGCACGATGGCCGCCACGGTCGCCCAGCAGCCGAGGCTGATCGGCTCGCGAGCGGTTAACGACGCCATCAAGGTTGCAAGGGGGCAGGCCATCGCGACGTCGGTGGCGGTTCCCATCAAGCTGGCGACCAAGGACAACGCGCATGATTTCTGGACTTTCTAAGGTGCACTGCCGTCAATAGAGCGGCACATCTACGGGCGGGCGCCTGACATCCTCAAGGGACTCGCTCTGTCGTGGTGGTCGGACCGCGGCCACGATGAGGCGCGGCCGTGTTGTGCATTCAACCCTCGGCGAGCAGCTGGCATCGTTCCGCCCGGGCTAGGCCTGGTTGAGCTTAGATGGCGGCGGGAGCGGAGGGAGTCGGCTCGGTGGGTGGTCAAGCCGTCACCGTGTGCCGTACCCCCTGCTGGCAGGAGCCTCGCCAAGCCGACGGTGTGTGGCCGCTGGCGCGTTTGAAGGCGACGCTGAACGCGAACGGGTCCCTGTAACCGACCTGGTGGGCCACGGTGGCCACGGTCTGCTGGGTGTCGCGGAGCAGGTCGGCGGCGATGGTCATGCGCCAGTCGGTGAGG
Organism: Nonomuraea sp. 10N515B; assembly: GCF_052245915.1. NCBI lineage: Bacteria > Bacillati > Actinomycetota > Actinomycetes > Streptosporangiales > Streptosporangiaceae > Nonomuraea > Nonomuraea sp. 10N515B. The sequence continues at coordinate 24,538 of NZ_JBQQBQ010000065.1, read as the reverse complement.
TAGCCCAGCGGCGGCTGCCCGACCAGGGCGGTGAAGCGCCGGGCGAAGGCGGCGCGGGACAGGCCGACCTTGGTGGCCAGGGAGGCGACCGTCCACCGGTGGGCGGGGTTGTCATACAGCAGGCGTAGCGCCTCGCCGATCGACGGGTCGGTCAGCGCCTGGTACCAGGCAGGCGGCGACGCCTCCGGCCCGGTGCACCAGGCCCGCAACGCGATCACGAGGAGCAGGTCCAGGAGCCGGGCGAGGACGGCGTCTTGGCCCGGCTCGTCGCGGGCGGTTTCGGTGGCGAGGAGGTCGAGGGCTGCCTGGGTACGGGGGCCTGAGGGGACGACCGCCAGGGGCGGGATGAGGGCCAGCAGCCTGGAGGCCGAAGAGCCATGCAGGTCGTAGACGCCGCGGAGCATGACGGTGGCGCCAGCAAGGCCGTCGCCGTAGGTGCGGGGAGAAAGCGTGGGGTGGAGGTCGGCGGGGGCGCCGGTGGGGAGGCACTTGCGGCCGTCGCGGATCAAGAACTGAGGCGAGGTGCCGGGCTCGTCGGTGATCGTGTAGCCACCGGGAGCCGTGATGAGGGTGATGTCACCTGCGGCGAGGCGGAGGGGGTGGTGTCGCCGAGCCGGATCCAGGCGTGGCCGCCGAGGGTGGCGGCCACGGTGAGTGGCGGGGAGTCGGCAAAGGTCATGCCCCACGGTGGCCGCTGGACCAAGCTAATCACCCATGGATCGTCCAGACGATGTGCGGTTGGCTCGGTGCCATGACGAAATCCATCGCAGTGTTCGGAACCGGCCCGGGTGTCGGTCAGGCCATCGCCCGGCGATACGGGAAGGAGGGGTACGAGATTGTCCTGGTGGCTCGGCGCCAGCGGCCGTTGGACGCATTGGCCCGGGAACTGGCCGCCGGGGGAATCACCGCCCACGCGGTCACCGGCGATCTGGACCAGGCCGACGCCGTCGCGGCGCTGGCTGAGCGGATCCGCGAGCGGGTCGGTGACCCCGCGGCCTTGTACTACGGCCCGGCGCCTGCCGACCTGGCGTTCGTGCCCGCCGCCGCGCTCACCCCGGAGTTGGTGCAAGACCGCTTGCCGATCACGCTGTACACGCTCATGGCGCTGGTCAGGGAGTTCCTGCCCGCCATGGTCGAGCGGGGGTGATGGCGCCATCCTCACCGCTCAGGGGGCCGCTGCCGGGGCGTCTACGTCGGGAGGCTCTACATCGGCGCCCGCGTCCTGGGCACCCCGTTCGAGGCCGACTACCAGCGGCGCCTGGCCGAGGGCGAGCCCGTGTCCGACCTGCCCGCGGCCGACCCGGCCGAGCTGGCCGACATTCTCTGGGACATGCACTCCGCGCGAGAGCGGCAGGAAACCCTCATCGGGTAGCCAGGCGCACGCGATGTAGGCCCGATCCCGGCGAACTCCGCATGATGCGTTCTCACCCGGCTCGGCCGCCGATCCGGCATGGGCACTGTCGAGTTGACGGCGACCCGCGCGCCGGCCGACCGTCAAAAGTTGCCGCCCGGGCGACCGGCCCGTGCACGGCATCATTGGGCCACATCAGAGGCATAGTCGTGGGTCCCGAACCGCCGGGGAGATGGGGAGCGGTCTTCGTCACACGGCTCTGCGAGGCCTGGTTACGCATTGCGAGGCCTGGTTACACTTCCGGGGTGACCCTGGCCGAAGAAGAAGATCCCCAGGTCTGGCACCGGATTCGTCGCGATTCGACGGAACGGCGGATGCTGGAGGGCCTCAGCACGAGGTTTGACGTCCGGCTTCGTCCGCGGACGCTCGTGCTGCCGGACGGGAGCCGGGTGGAGGTCGAGGGGGTCGACGCGGATAACCGGTTCCTGGTACAGCTCGTCGCCAACCAGGGGACGTACAAGTCGCATCATCGCAACAAGGTCATGGCGGACATGTTCAAGCTCGTGTGGCTCAGCCGCTCGATCCTTCCTGGAGGCCGAGCCATCCTGTGCGTGAGCGAAGCAGTGTCCCAGGCATTTTCGGGCTGGGTCGCCACCGCCGCCCGGGACGTGGGCATCGAGGTGCTTCTGTTCCGGGATGACGGGGACATTGTGCCGCTGGTCGAGCGATGACCCCCACGGGAAGCCGTAACACCCTGGCAACAGAAGTGTCGAAACCACGCAATGTGGCCTCCCTAGCGTCTTAGCTACTCGGATTTCCGCGGTGCAGATACGAACTCGCGCCGCACGCTCTCCGGCGTTCGAAGTGGTGTGAGTGTGGGGAGAGCGTCATGGTTCCTGGTATGCCCTTTTGTCGTCCCGAGCGCCTGGTCGTCGCATGAGCGCGGCAGCGATCGAGGTGCGCGGCGCCCGCCGGGTCTACGGTTTCGGAGCTTCGGCGATGGTGGCGCTCGACGACGTGGGCCTGTCCATCGAGCCCGGCCGGTTCGTCAGTGTCATCGGCCCCAGTGGCTGTGGGAAATCCACGCTCCTCCGCTTGGTCGCCGGGCTGGAGCCGGCCGACCGGGGTGAGGTCAGCATCTACGGGGTCAGCCCGGAAGCAGCCTGCGCGGCGAAGATGGTGGGGCTCGTGCCGCAGACGCCGGCCCTTCTGCCATGGCTGTCGGTGTTGAAGAACGTCACGCTGCCCCAGAAGGTCAACCGGGCCGCGGGCCGGCGGCGGTCGGCCATCGGCCAGGCCGCGCATCGCGACACTCCAACATGTCCCGACATGACAGAGCTTCTTCGCAAGGCGGGCCTCGCCGAAGCCGCGCACAAGCTGCCGGGCCAGCTCTCGGGTGGGATGCAGCAGCGGACCGCGATTGTCCGGGCTTTCGGTCTGCAGCCCGACGTTCTCCTGATGGACGAGCCCTTCTCGGCGCTCGACGAGTTCACCCGCGAGAGCCTGCAGGAGCAGCTGCTCGATCTTTGGGATGAGCTGAAGACGACCGTCGTCTTCGTGACCCACTCGGTCAGCGAAGCGGTCCGGCTCTCCGACATGATCGTCGTCATGGCGCCGAAACCCGGCCGCATCACCGACGTCGTCACCGTCGATCTGCCCAGGCCACGAGGGCGTGACCTGCTCAAGACGCCAGAGTTCCACCGATTCGAGGATCTGATTCGAGAAAAGTTGCGTGGCGCCTGGCACACGCACGTCGCGTGACGGGAGGAGTACCGACATGACTTCCCTTGACGATGTCGTCGCCACCTTGCCGGAAGCCGAGCGGCCTGTCGCAGAGCCCGCCGCCGAACCGTCTCGCTACAGCCTGCGCCATCCGAGATCGCGGATCGGTTTCGTGCGTCCGAAGATCTGGCTCCCGCTCACTGTCATGGTGTGCGTGCTCGGCGTCTTGTGGGAGTGGGGCGCCCGCTCGATGCCGTATCTCCTGCCGGAACTTTCCTCGGTCGGAGAAGCGCTGGCCGAGGAGCCGGACTACTACCTCCGCAACGCCTGGGTCACCCTTCAGGAGTCGCTTCTGGGGCTTACCCTGGGATTCGTCACGGCGTTCGTCCTGGCGATCGTGATCAGCGAGCTTGCGTGGGCGCGGCGGGCGATCATGCCGGTCGCGGTCGTCCTCAACGTGACACCTCTGGTCGCCATCGCGCCGGTTCTCGTGGTGGCCTTCGGATTCGGGCCCGAGCCCAAACTGATCGTCACCGGCCTGATCTGCTTCTTTCCGATCCTCATCAACACCTCCGTCGGGCTGCGGGCCGTGCCGCTCTCGGTCGTGCAGGTCTACCGCACGCTCAACGCGTCGCGGCTGGAAATGTTGTGGCGTGTCCGGGTGCCGAGCTCGCTGCCGTACCTGTTCGCCGCGCTGCGCATCGTCTTCCCCCTGTCCATCGTGGGTGCCGTGGTCGCCGAGTTTTCCGCCCCCGGCGCGGCGGAAGGGCTCGGCACTGCGATCAGTGTGGCCTCGACCATGAATCGGCTTCCCGTCGTGTACGCGTCGATCGCGGTCCTGGCCCTGATGGGTTCGGCGCTGCTCCTCGTCGTCACGATCGCCGAACGCAGGGCCCTGCACTGGCACGAGAGCACTCAGGGCGCGGCCGGCTGACGTCCCCGGCCGCGACCGAGCGGCCTCGTGGACGTCTGCTCCACCTCTTCCCGGCGCCACGGAGCCGGGCGAAACCTCACCCCTTACCCGTCATGCGCTGCGCGCTTGGCACATGCGAGGAGTCATTCATGGAGAAACGCTTGCTGCGTGCCCTTGTGGCCGCCGCCTCTGTCGTTGTCGCCGCTTCCGGGCTCACCGGGTGCTCCGGTGACACAAGCAGCGCCGACGGCGCGCCGGTCGGAGCCACCAGCAGCGCCCAGGGCACGTCGGGCGGAACCGCCATCTCCGCCGCACGCTGCGCCCAGAACAAGGCGGCCGGCAAGATCACCTACTTGACTGGCTACTTCTACCAGGCTTCGGCGTCCATTCTGGAGTACCTCGCCGCGGACAAGCTGGGCTATTTCGACGCCCTGTGCCTCGACGTCGACATCAAGCCCGGGACCGGCAACACCAGTCAGAACGCCAAGCTCCTGGCCAGCGGGCAGGTCACCATCAGCCCGGTCAGCCAGCAGGACGTGATCCAGGCCCGCGACAATGGGATCAGCATCCTCGGCATCTCCGCTTATTCGAATGCCGGCCTCGAGGTGCTGATGACGATGCCGACCATCACCGATCTCAAGCAGCTCAACGGCACCACCCTGGGACAGAAGGGCAGCCTGTCGGTCGGGATCAGTGCCATGCTGACCCAGGCGGGCGCGGACGTGCCCTCCATCAAGCAGGTCGTCGTCGGCTACGACCCGTCCGTTCTGCCTCGTGGCCAGGTCCAGTCCCTGACGGGGTTCATCTCCAACGAGCCGAACCTGCTCGCGGCTGCCGGCAAGCAGGTGAAGGTGTGGCGGCCCTACGACTACCACGTTCCCGGCTCGCTCGGCGGTATGGCGGCCAACCCGGCCTTCGCCGCCGGGCACCGGACGGCCGTCGAGGATTTCCTGCGGGCCGGCCTGCACGCCTACGACTACTGCTCCACCAGGGGTGAGGAATGCGTCGGGTACGCAGCCGACCTGTCCGACGGAGGATACGACAAGGCGCAGAACCTGAAGATCTGGCAGACCGAGGTCGCGCTGGTGCAGCAGACCAAATCGCCGGATGCCCCACTCGGCCTCATCGACATGGACAACATCACCGCACTGGCCGAGTTGCTGGCCAAGCATTCCATGCTGAAGAAGACGAGCCCCGCCGACGCCAAGTCCTTCTTCGACTCCTCGTACCTTACTGCCCTCTACCAGTCGGGTCAGCTGGCGTGGCCGGCTCCCTGACGTCAACGCGCATATCGGAAGGCGGCATCGTGTCCCCGAAAGAATACGGAATCTTCCTCCCCATCGGCAGCGGAGGCTGGATGCTCTCCACCACCGCGCCGCACCCCGAAGCTACTTACGCGTACAACAAACGTGCGGCGCTGCATGCCGAAGCCATCGGTCTGGATTTCATCATGTCCATGGCGAAGTGGCGCGGCTTCGGCGGCACCACCGACCATTGGGGCGAAAGCCTGGAGTCGATGACGATGATGTCGGCCCTGGCCGAGGCGACTGAGCGCGTGAAGATCTGGGCGACCATGCACGCGAACATCCACCACCCCGCGATCGCGGCCAAGATGTTCACCACGCTGCAGCAAATTTCCCAGGGCCGCGCCGGGATGAACATCGTCAACGGGGCGTACGCGGCGGAGTTCGAGCAGTTCGGTCTCTGGGACGCCGACTTGTCCCACGCCGAGCGTTACCGGATGACCACTGAGTGGACGCAGGCGGTGACGCGGTTGTGGTCGGAGCACGCGGTCACCATGAAGAGCGACTTCTTCACGTTGAACGACTGCGAATCCCGCCCTCATCCCGAAACCCGGCCGACTCTTATCAGCGCCGGTCGTTCGGCGGGCGCGAGGGAGTTTCAGGCCGCCTACGTGGACGGGGCCTTCCTTGGAGCCGACAGCCTCGAGGAAATGCGGGACCTTTCCCGGGACGTCCATGAAAAGGCCGCGAAGCTGGGCCGTACGGTCAAGACGTACTCGATGCTCACCGTGGTCCAGGACGAGACGGACGCCGCCGCCGAGGAAAAGGTTCGCCGGTGGGGCGAGGGCGTGGACCGCGAAGCGCTGGCCGCCATGCGTGCCTCCTGGGGCATAGCGGAGCACCAGGCGCGTGCCTGGGCGAAAGGAGCCACCGGTGAGGCGGCCTTCCAGACCCCGTACGTGAGCGGATCCACCGAAACCATCATCGAGCACATCGCGACGGTCGTGCGGGAAGGTGAGTTGGACGGGCTGATGCTGATCTTCCCGGAGTACGACGAGGACATGCTGCTCTTCGGCGAGACCGTGCTTCCCGCCCTGCGGGCGATGGACGAGGCATCCGCCTGATGGAAAGCCTCCGCCCCCAGCACCTGTCCTTTCTGTCCTCGCCCGGCCACCGACCGGCGCTGCTCGTCGTCGACGTGCAGCGTTCCTTCGGCGATCCTGCGTTCCTGACCCCCTACGGCCTGGACGAGCACGCTTCCGCACTCGTCGAGGCCGCCATCACCGAAACGTCGCGACTGGTCGAAGCCGCCCGCGAGGCTGGGGTGCCTGTGGTGTGGATCGAACTGGCGAGCGACCCGGAGAACCCGTGGCGGTCCAGCGCATGGTTCCGCGGCGGTGACCTCGATGCGCCACCCGGTCCCGGCGAACCCTGCGTCATCGGCACGCGCGGCGCCGAGTGGTACCGGGTCGCGCCGGCCGAAGGGGAGCCGCGCGTGGCCAAGCGCCACTACAGCGGTTTCATCGGCACCGACCTCGAGACCCGTCTGCGGGCCGAGGGAATCGACTGGGTCGCGGTCGCCGGCCTGACGACCGAATGCTGTGTCACCGCCACCGCCACGGACGCCTTCCAGCTCGGCTGGCCGGTCGTCGTTCCCGTCGACGCGGTGGCGGCCTATGACACGCGCCTCCACAACAACGCCCTCGAGCAACTCGCGCTCAACGTTGCCGTGCTGTCCACAGCGGCCGACCTCGCCGCCCTGTGGAAGGACCGGGAGGCGGCGAACGACCTGGAGATCCTCCGATGAGCGGCATTCACCTCGCCTTCGACCTGTCCTTCACCCACACCGAGGGCCGCTGGGCGTCCGCAGGTTCATGGGTGGGGCGCGACTTCCCTGACGTACGCATGTTCATGGAACTGGCGCAAACCGCCGAGCGTGCCGGCGTCGACATGCTGTTCTTCGGGGACGGCAGTGGCATCCCGGACACCTGGCGCGGCTCGATCGAGCCGGCCGTGGAATGGGGAATCCAGTGGCCGAGACACGACATGGCCCCGGTCATCGCGGCCATGTCCACGGTCACCTCGTCGATCGGCTTCGGCCTCACCTACTCCTCGACGTTCATGCACCCCTTCTACGTGGCGCGCCTGCTGAACTCGCTCGACCACGTGACGGGTGGCCGCATGGCGTTCAATGTGGTCACCTCCACGCGCAGCGCCGATGCCGCCAACTATGGCTACGACGAGCTTCTCGAGCATGACGTGCGCTACGCACGCATGGAGGAGTTCGTCGACGTCTGCCAGGCGTTGTGGGATTCGGTCGCGCCGGGCGCCATCGTCCGCGACCGGGACTCCGGCCGGTATGCCGATCCCGCGAAGGTCTCACCGATCCATCACCGTGGCCGCTTCTTCACCGTCAAGGGACCGCTGCCCGCCGTACCAAGCCCGCAGATCCGCCCGGTGCTGGTGCAGGCAGGAAACTCGCCCCGCGGTATCGCGGCATCGGCCCGGTTCGCCGACGTGGTCTTCGGTTTCGGCGCGAACCTCACCGGCCAGCTGCGGCACCGGCGGATGCTCGACGAGGCGCTGGTCGCCGAAGGGCGCAAGCCGGAAAGCGTCGGCATTCTCTGGGCGACACAGGTGATCGTCGGGCGAACGGAGGACGAGGCCCGCACCCGGCGCGCGGAAGTGCTGGACTTCTGGGACGAGGAGGCGGTCGGCGCGTACCTCTCCCACAACATGGGATATGACCTGTCCACGCTTCCGGCGAAATTCCTGCTCGGTGACCTTCGCGACCAGCTCCACGCCGCGCAGGCCAGCCAGGCGGGGCTCGTGTCCCGGCTGGTGGGGGAGTACGGGGACGGCTACCGCATGGGCCGGGCAGAGTTCTTCGAGCACGGCTGGAAGAGCGCCACCGGTATCGACCACACGATCACCGGAAGCCCGGGCGCCGTCGCCGACGCGCTGCAGGAGAACTTCGCCGCGACCGGCTCCCGCGGCGGTTACATGCTGTCCAGCCCGCTGGGCATGCCTTCGGGGCTCAACGACGTCGCCGAGCTGCTCGTCCCGGAGCTCCGTCGCCGTGGCGCACTAGCCCCCCGGTACGCCGGCCGCACGCTCCGCGAGAACCTCGCCCCATGACCCGGTCCGCCCGCTCGGAACCCATCGAGCCCACCATCCGGCAGGCGGTGCCGGCCCAGGCTCCGATGCGCCGCCACTGGCCGGCCCTCGCCGCCCTCTGCGCCGGATTCTTCCTGCTGCTCGTGGACAGCACGATCATCTCGGTGGCGCTGCCGGCGCTCATGAAGGATCTCGGGGCCGGTGAGCAGGCCGGGATCTGGGTCAACAGCGCCTACCTCTTCGCCTATGCCATCCCGCTCCTGGTCGCAGGCCGGCTCGGCGACCGGTTCGGGGCCCGCGGCATCTACCTTCTCGGGCTGGGGCTCTTCACAGCCGCCTCGCTGTTGTGCGCGCTTTCCCCGACCACCGGGATCCTCATCCTGTGGCGCGTCCTGCAAGGGCTGGGAGCAGCGCTCATGACGCCGCAAAGCATGACGATCATACGCAGGATCTTCACCTTTCCGGCACTCGCGACGGCGCTGGGAATCTGGGCGTCGGTCGGGGGAACCGCCGCGGTCAGCGGGCCGCTCCTGGGCGGCGTCCTGGTGGGGACGTGGGGCTGGCAGTCGATATTCCTGGTCAACGTGCCCATCGGGATCGCGGCCTGGATTGCGGCCTGGCGCTGGGTTCCGCGTTCCACCCGCCTGCCCGTCTCGATACCGCTCGCGTCCGTGCTGATCAGCGGCGCCGGGGCCTTCGCCATCGTCGCGGGAATCCACGAGGGTGCGGCCTCGCCGGGCGGCGTCGTGCTGGGGCTCATGCCGGCGTGGCTCCTTCTGTGCGTCGGCGCGGTGCTCGTCGGTGGCGTGGTGTACGCCCAGCGTGGCAGGCCGGACATCGCGTTGCTGCCGGTCGTGCTCTTCCGCGACCGCCGATTCGTGATGGCCGCGGCCGGCAGCGCCGCGGCGTCCTTCACCGTCGGCGCGGCCATGATCCCCGTCATGATCTACCTCCAGGAAGACCGGGGACTCGATCCCATCGAGGCGGCCCTCACACTCGTCCCGATGGGCGTCGTCGCGGCGATCGCCGCACCGTTCGCCGGCCGCTCGGTGAACGCGCGGGGAAGCCGTTTCACCGCGATCGTCGGCTCGGTCTCCCTGACCGTTTCGATGGCGGCCTCCGCCGTGCTCGTGCTGGCGGAATCGAACCAATGGACTGTCTCCGGTGCTTTCGTGCTCTACGGTTTCGCCAACTCCTTCATCTGGGCACCGCTCTCGGTCGCCGCGCTGACGGGGATACCGGACAGGCTCATGGGTGCTGCCGCGGGTGCCTACAACGCGGTGAAACAGGCAGGTGGGGTCCTCGGAAGTGCCGCGACCGCCGCGCTGCTCGCCGCCGCCTCCGAAGGTACGGCCCTTGCGGTGCTCGCCGTATCCGCGGCGCTGTGCGTCATGGCGGCCGCGATGCTCGGACCTGCGGTGGGCTCATCAGAGCCCGGCCATCCGGGGAGAAAGGGCCATGATGTGCTGGAATCGAACTCAGGCAGCTTCCTTGGCTACGCCACCGGCCCCGTCGTCCACGGCGAGGGGAGGGGGAAGAAGCTGGGCTTCCCCACGGCGAACATCGACGTCGGCCCGGCCACCAGACTTCCAGGGGACGGGGTATACGCGGGACGGTTGACGATCCTCCAGCGTGCCGACCCGGCTGACGCCAGGCCTTCGCCCGAGTCGCTTGCGGCGCTCGTCTCGATCGGGCCGAACGGCACGTTCAACGCCACATCGCGGACGATCGAGGCGTACATCCTCGACTTCGATGAGGACATCTACGGGTGCCGGGCCGAAATCTCAGTCGAATGGTTCATCCGTCCCCAGATCACATTCGAGACCGTCGACGACCTCATCGCCCAGATGAACCAGGACGAGGTGCGTGGGCGGGAGTACTTCCAGTGCAAGAGAGACGAGGTGACCGATGAGTGACGACCGGATCGTGGCCCTGATCGGCAATCCGAAGCCGGCTTCCCGTACGAGGGACGCGGCGGAGAGGCTGGCACGGGGGCTGGGCGAGGAGATAAGTGTCATCGAACTCTCGCAGTTCGGTGCGGCCCTGCTGGACTGGACGGACGCCGAGGTGCAGGCGGCGGTCGACACGGTGGCCAAGGCCGACCTGCTCATCGTGGCCTCCCCCACGTTCAAGGCGACGTACACGGGCCTGCTCAAGCTCTTCCTCGAGCGGTTCCCCGGCCAGAACGGGCTGGCCGGCGTCGTCGGGGTTCCTGTGATGCTCGGTGCGGCGCCCATGCATGCGATGGCACCGGAGACGCACCTCAAACCGCTCCTCGTCGAGCTGGGTGCGAGCTGCCCGGCTCCGTCCCTCTATCTGATCGACAGCACCTACGGGACCGACGGTTCCCTGGAATCCTGGTTGAAGTCGTGGCGAGCGGTCGTCCTTCGTGGCGTCGGCGGGAGGGAGCGGTCATGATCAGACCCTACGTCGGCGATGTCCAGGCTCTCCGCAAGGTGTTCTCGGGATTCCCCTCCGGCGTCGCGGCGCTCGCAGCAATCGTCGACGGCGACCCGGCCGTTCTCGTGGTCTCGTCTTTCAGCGTGGGAGTGTCCCAGGATCCCCCACTTGTGCTCTGTGCGGTCCAGCGATCGTCGACGACCTGGCCTCTGCTCGCGAAGGCCACGGCCATTGGCGTGTCCGTGCTCGGCGAGGGCCATACGGAGAAGGCCCGCCAGCTCGCGTCCCGGGAGAAGGACACCCGGCTCGATGGAATCGACACCCTGGTCTCCTGTTCCGGGTCGGTCTTCCTGCACGGCGCGGCGATCTGGCTGGAATGCTCGATCGACGCCGCGCACGACGCCGGCGATCACGAGATCATCGTCCTGCGCGTGCTGGGATTCCGGGACGATTTCCCACACCGGCCCCTGGTCTGGCATCGCTCGGCGTTCATGACGCTGACGTCCAGCGCCTGAACGGTCAGGCCTCAGTGGTCATGAGCGACGACAAGCCCGAGTTCGGTGCCGCCGTGCTGATCAACGACAGCGTCGGTACCTTCGGGCCGCGCGCTTGCGGCGGGCGGGGCCGGCAGCATGGCATGCACATGCTGCCGGTACTTGCTACGTGCTGGCACCAGCGCCTTTCACCGGCACCTGGCCGAGCAGTTCGCGCGCCACCACGACGATCCGCTGCAGGCCTCCCTGCACGCCGCGCCGATCTTCTCATAGAACTTGATCCCAGCCCGGTGAAGGTCTTGGACGCCGAAGCGAGGGCGTAGATGGTGTCGGTCGTGTTGGGGATTCGCTTCTCCTTGTCGGCCATGCCGTAGGAGCGGGCGAGGCGGCCAGCACGCCGCTCGCGGTCAGAGGGGCGGCTCCGAGCAGGCCGAGGGCGGCACACGCCGTGAGAGCTGCGGCTCGTGTCGAGTCATGTGCGACTCTTTCTCCCGTCAATGTGGACCCGGCCGGGCACGGTCGATGCAATCGGCCACCGCGTTTCCGCGGCGTTTCCGTGTGGCTGGCCTGCTAACGGTCTGTTGCGCGCGCCGGCGGGTGTGGCGGTGCCGAGGGTCGTGGCTCCTTGCCGGGCGGCGTCGGCCAAGATGGCGTTCATCTGAGCACTTGCCAGCCAGGCGTGGTATCAGACATCGTCGTCGATCACGAGCGGTCGCGCCGTCGTCGCGGGCCGCCCCGCGGGCCAGTTTCAGCTCTGGATGCGCGCTGATGTCGGCGTCGGTGAGCCTGGTGCTCTGCTCTTCGCCCTTCCGCTGTCTGCGCCCAGCCGCGCAGGACGGCGGTGAGACGCCTGGAATCGATGGGTGTCACTACCGGCTACCACGCCGACGTTAATCTGGAGAAGGTCGTGTTCGCCGTGCTCGCCGTCGTACGCCTCAAGTACCCGGGCAATCGGCACGAGTCGCTGCACCAGCTGCTCTCCGAGCGGATGGAGATCCTGGAGTGTCTGCGGACCACCGGCGACGACTGCTCCACGCTGAAGGTGCCGCGGCGTCCATGCGCCGCTTGGAACGGCTGGTCGGCGAACTTGCCGAGTTCGGAAGCGCGACGACCAACATCGTGTACAGCCAGATGCTGCCCTACCGCGGTCCGCAGCGAGCCCCAAACGTCTGATGGCCACGGAGCACGGCTGGCTGTGACTTGCCAGAGCCACGCGTGGTTCACGGTACGGCGTACTGGTCGTGCTTGGCATACAGCTCAGTCCATTCCTCGTCGGTGAGCCGGCGGCCGGAAGCGACGATTTCGGCGAGCTCCCGGAAGTACGCCTCACGGGGCGCCCCCGGCGTGAACAGCACCAGCATGGAAGCAGGTGCATCGGAATTGTTGCTGAAGGCGTGGACCCCGCCTGGCGGCACGTACAGGAAGTCGCCCGGTGTCGCGTCCAGCCATCGCTCGCCGTTGTACAGCGAGACGGTGCCCTCCAGGACGAAGAACGACTCGGAAATGGTCCTGTGGAAGTGGGCGCCGGGGCCGTTCGGGATCGCGGCCATGTCCCAGCGGTAGAGACCGAATTGGCCATCGGTGCTCGCACCTGTCGCCAGATAGCCGACCCGGGACTTCACTCCGATCGTGAGGTCCGGCGGTGCGTCGGCCGACCGGTAGGTTGAGCTGGCGATCCCGTGATCTTTGAAGTATCGCGGCGGCGGATAGGACATCGTTACTCGCTCCAAGCGGTGGATCGTTCTAAGCGGCATGACCCTACGTGATGCGTTGGCCTCGTCGGGAGATCCAATTCCGGCCTGTTTGATTGCGCCAATATCCGGCGCGCTCCAGTGCAGCCGAAGTCCAAGATCGAGCTTGGACGCGGCGTCCCGCCGCATCCAAGCCGCTGAACGTGGATGTGGCATCAGCGATCGGCACGGCAGGGTCGACCAGTGGTCCACCATGCCGCTGGTGACACCCGGGGGCCTATAGGCGGACCGCTTCCCGGAGGTGGTCTCTACTCCGGCGCATCCACGAGGTGCTTGTGCTGGCCACCGATCCACACCGCGGGCCGCCCACGACGTGGCCGATGGGGCGCAGGATCACGCTCTGCGTTGTCATTGTGATCTCCCGGTTCTGGGCTGTCCCTGGCGGGGGTCGATGCACCTCCCGCCTGCGGTGATCACCCTGGAAGTATTCGGGTCAGAATGCATTGGGGCCGAAGCGGCCCCAGGCGATGACCGCGGCCAGCGCCAGCAGCACCACGTTGACAGCGATGGCCGCCGGCTCTTTGCGGCGGGCGTGGGCCGCAGCGGCGCCGATCATGGTGATGGCCAGGCCGGTGGCGGCGAGCGGGGTGAGGATCGAGGCGATGCCGGTGATGGCGGGCAGGATCAGACCGACGGCGCCGAGCAGTTCGACCGCGCCGATCAGGCGGATCTGGGTGAGGGTGAAGTCCTCCACCCAGGGCGCCATGGGGCGCAGTTTCTCCTTGGGCTGAGTGGCATGCATGGCCCCGGCCAGGCCGAATACGGCGGCCAGGACGGCCTGGACTACCCACAGGAACACGTTCACGTCAGTTGCTCTCTTCCTTCAGGTTCTTTGGCCTAGTAGCGGGAGAGGGTGCCACGGTGCCGGGCGAGGTTTTCGAGCCGGTTGAACAGGATGACCCCGGCGGCCGTGATGAGCAGCGGCTGGGCCAGCAGCCAGCCGAGACCCCAGCCAGTGGGGAGAGTCGCCAGAGAGTGCCCGCCGAGCAGGATGTCGCGCATCGCCTCGATGCCGGGCGCGATGGGGACCAGGAGCCGGCTGAGGAAGGCGATCGGGTCGGGCAGGGCGGCCAGGGGGACCAGGGTGCCGCCGGCGATGGCGTAGAGCGCCACGGACAGCTGGGTGATGATCTCGATGCGTTTGAACACCAGGGTCAGCCCGCACAGGATGAGCGCGAGTCCGCAGGTGCCCAGCACGATGGCGGCCAACGGTACGATCACCTGCGCGTCGAAGGGCAGTTGCCCGCCCTGGACGGTGATGGCGACGGCGCCGGTGGCCAGGACGGCCAGCGCGGTGGGTACGGCGGAGATCACGGCGGCGACCTGGCGGCCGAGGATGCTCGCGGCCGAGGGCAGCGGGGTCAGGTAGGTCTGTTCCAGCACGCCGGACTGGATGTCGCCCAGGTAGCTCCAGAACACCCGGTTGACCTGCTCGTGGATGAAGGTCAGCGCCACCATGCCGAGGAGCACCGGCAGCAGCAGGTGCGCGCGCAGCTGCCCGCGTCCCATGAACAGCACGATGAGCAGGTAGAACAGAGGAAATGTGATCATCTCCATCAGGGCTTCGCGCCATCCGGCGAGCAGGTTGAGCATGCCCTTGCGGACTTCGGCGGCGAATCCGCGGGCGAAGGTCATGACGACTCCAGGGCTCGGCGGTGGTTGCGGGCGAACAGCAGGCCGGCGACGGCGGTGAGGGCGAGGGTGTGGGCGAACAGCCACGGCAGGGTGCCGCCGGTCCAGAGCTGGGTCAGCGTCCGGCCCTCGAACAGCGTCTGGGCAAGCGCCTCGATGCCCAGCGTGGTGGGCAGGACCCTGGCCGCTGCGGCCAGCCAGTCCGGATACAGGGCCAGCGGCAGGAACGAGCCGTTGAGCAGCAGCACCAGCGAGGTGAACAGCGATTGCAGGGCGCCGATCATCGGGGAGACCAGAGCGAGGGCGGCCAGCAGGAAAGTAAAGGCCAGCGCATTCATCCCCAGGAGTGCGGCGGGCAGGAGCGCCGCCCAGCGGAAGGGGATGGTGATCCCGGCCGCCAGCATCGGGACGAGGGCGGCGACGGCGGCCACGGCCAGGCCGAACATCGAGGCGGTGATCAGCCGTCCGAGCATCGGCAGCCACGGCGGCGCCGTGCTCATCTGGGACTGGGCGAAAGTCCCCGTCCGTTTCTCTTCGATGAGGTCGGCCACCATCACCAGGCCGGCGTACTGCAGGAACCAGTAGCCGCCGATCGCGACCAGGGTTTGCGGTAGCAGGTCCTGGCGCAGTTCGCCCTGGCCCTGGACGAACTGCAGCCCGAGGTACATCATGGTGCTGATCAGCAGCGTGATCACGTGTCCCATCGGGTGGGCGAGCTGAACCCGCAGCCCTTTGCCGATCTCCGCGCGCAGGACCTCATGCATGGGACGGCTCGCTCACCAAGGCGAGGAACACGTCCTCCAGGTCGGGCTGCACCTGGGTCAGCGACTCCAGGACGGCTCCCTGCGCGCGCAGCCGCTCGACCGCGTCGTACACCTCGCTCGGATCGTTCACCCGCACGCTGATGGTGGTGACGCCGTCGCGGGTGACGGCGTCGAAGCCGGGCGGCGGCGCGCCCTCGACACGGATCTCGTACCGGTCGCGCTCTCGGAAGCGCGCCAGGAGTTCACGCGTGGGCAGATCGGCCACGAGCCGACCCTGGCGCATGACGGCCACCCGGTCGCACAGTTCCTCGGCCACATCCAGCTGGTGGGTGGTGAGCAGGATGGTGGTGCCGAGCTCGCGGGCCTGCTCGGCGATCCAGGTCTTGACGGTGCGGGTGGCCTCGACGTCCAGGCCGAGGGTCGGCTCGTCGAGCAGCACGATCGGTGGGCCGGCGATCAGGGCGGCGGCGATCGCGACCTTCTGCTGCATGCCGCGTGAAAAGCCGCCGACCTTGTCGTGGCGGCGCTCCCACAGGCCCAGATCGGTCAGCAGATCCTGGGCGCGCTCGGCGACCCGGGCCTTGCGCATGCCTTTGAGCCGGCCGAAGTACATCAGATTTTGCCAGGCCGACAGGCTCCAGTAGACGTTGCGCGAGCCTTCCAGCACGGCGCCGAACTGGGCCATGGCGGCTGAGCGCTGCCGGGCCACGTCGAAGCCGCCCAGCCGGACCTGTCCCGAGGTGGGGGTCAGCAGGCCGGCCAGCATCTTGATGGTGGTGGTCTTGCCGGCGCCGTTGGGGCCCAGGAAGCCGAACACCGTGCCGGCGCCGACATGCAGGGACACCTCGTCGACCGCCCGGACCTCCGCTGCGCCGTACACCTTGGTCAACGCGTCAATCTCGATCACGCCATCTCCTCGATCGGGGGAAGTCCCGGCCCCGCGAAGGGGCCGGGAGGCCATCAGTGCTCGTCCAGGACGTCGATGTCCTCCACGGTGGCCTCGCGCGTCAGCGCGAAGGCCGCGGCGGCCACGGCGTCGCCGGGCACGGCCTGGCGGGCCGCCTGCAGGCTGGCGGCCGAATCCCAGCGCCAGACGCCGACCCACGCGGAGTCGTCGATCCGGCCGAGGCGCGCCTCGGTGAGCCCGGGGAAGGCCGCCCTGGTCGCCGAAACCAGGAGGGCGTGCCGGGCCCGAAGCTCCTCGGCGTCGGCGGGGTCGGCTTGGAAACGGGTGACGGTAATGACCGGCATGGCTAAACCATCTCTCTAGAGTTGACTTCTAGCTATCGAATCTAGAGATAGACTCTAGCTATGAGCGATGTCAAGCGGATCAGCAAACGGGCACAGAAGGCGCAAGAGACGCGCCGGCGCATCCTCGCGGCGGCACTGGAGCTATTCGTGCAGGACGGCTACGGTGCGACGAATCTGCAGGACGTCGCCGCCAAGGCCGGGGTCGCGGTGCAGACGATCTACTTCGTCTTCGGCAACAAGCGCGCCCTGCTGAAGGAACTGGTCGACGTGACGATCGCAGGCGATGACGAGCCGGTGGCCACCATGGATCGGCCCTGGTACGCCGACGCGCTGGCCGCCGGCACCGCCCCCGACATGCTGCGTGCCTACGTCGCGGGCACGACCTCGATTTTGGAGCGGGTCGCGCCGATCGGCAAGATGCTGGACGGGGCGGTCGCGAGCGACCCCGAGGTCGCCGCGCTGTGGCCCCACGACGTCAACCCACGGTATGTCGTCCAGCAGAGGGCGGCCAAGGCACTGGCCGGCAAGCCCGGCGCCCGGGCGGAGGTGCCGGTGGAGGAGGCTGCCGACCTGCTCTACGGCCTGCTCAGCCCGGAGCTGTACCTGCTGTTCGTCCGTGAACGCGGCTGGCCGCGTGAGCGCTGGGAACGGTGGGCCTTGCAGACTCTGCACGCTCAGCTCTGCTCAGATTAGGGCCGCCAGCGGCAGGCCGGGGGCTGCGCTTCGGCGCAAGCCGTGGAGGGCGAGCCGAAAGCTATGCACGCCATCGAACGGAATGTCACGGTAGGCGCCGACCCCGCCGCGAGATGCGACTTTTCATTCGAATGCTGGTATGAGTTTTCTTCTCCAGGGGGTCATCGGGCTCACGGGTTGAGCAGGAAAGGCAGGCCCGCATCGTGGACCCTGGTCGGGCGCAGAGGCCGCCACCCCTCGATCAGCTTGGCGAGCTCGGCTTCGATGTCGACGGTGATGAAGCCGAAGAAGTTGACGTTCTCGCGATGGCCGGGGGCGATGAACGACAGCAGTTCGTCGGGGACGTCGCGGCCCTGGGCGCGGAGCTCGCCGATCGCCTTGCCGTAGTACTCGGTGGTCCTGGAACACCGTCCACATGGACCGCGGCCTGGCCGAGCTGCGCGCCCAGGGCGCCGTGTCCGCGGACGGCTTCATCGCCGACCGGAACGACGGCGTGGGGCCGCTGTTCGACCGGTACTTCAACGGCCCCCAGGAGCCGATCGCAGGAATACCGGCGAGTCCCCCTGTAGCTGGGAGTTCGGCCCTGGCTGAGCGAAGCAGGCGGCGAAGGTCGCGGTCAGAGCGTCCAAGGCCGAGGTGTAGGCGTGGTCGGGGGGACGGCCGTAGCCGATGATGACGCCCTGGCGGGTGGAGGGCAGTTCGCTGCGCTCCGACAGGTAGCCGAGGGCGAGTCCGTGGGCCTGCGCGGCGGTTCGGATGTCGGTCTCGGTGGGGCCGTCCGGCGGGAGGAGGGCCAGGGCGTGCAGGCCGGCGGCGATGCCGGTCAGCGCAATCGGAAGGCCTGCGAGGTGATGGCGGAGCTGGTCCCGGCGGCGGAGGTATCGCTGGCGGGACGTGCGGATGTGGCGGTCGTAGCCGTGGCGGGTGATCAGGTCGGTCAGGGTCAGTTGACCAAGGTGCTCGGTGTGGTGGTCGGTGTGCAGTCTGGCGTCGGCGACCAGGGTGATCAGGCGGGGCGGCAGGACCATCCAGCCGATCCGCAGCGCCGGGCCGAGTGTCTTGGACGTTGTGCCCAGATAGGCCACGTGGTTGGGGGCGGCGCCCTGCAGCGCGCCGACAGGCTTGCGGTCGTAGCGGAATTCGGCGTCGTAGTCGTTCTCGACGATCAGGCCACCGGACGAGCGCGCCCAGTCCAGCAAGGCGCGCCGCCGGTCGGGGTGGAGGGTCCGCCCGGTCGGGTACTGGTGGGCCGGGGTGACCTCCACCGCGTCCGCGCCGAGGCCGCCGAGGAGGTCGGTACGGGCGCCGAGATCGTCGACCGGTAGCGGGAACACCCGTGCGCCGGTGCGGCGAACCGCCTCGCGGTGCATCGGGACACCTGGGTCCTCCATCGCGAACGTCCCGCCGATGACCGCGGCGAGCAGCGTCAGTCCCTGCAGGTACCCGTTGGTGATCAAGATCGAGTCTGGGTGGGCCGACACGCCGCGGGCCCGTCCCAGGTATCCGGCCAGCGCGGCCCGCAGCTCCGGGCGGCCCCGCGGATCGCCGTAGCCGAAGGCGTCAGCCGGAGCCGATCCCAGGGCGCGCCGCGATGACTCGAGCCACGTCGCCACCGGGAACGCCGATGCGTCCGCGCTCCCTGGACGCAGATCGTGCCGCGGCTGCTCCGCCGCCTGCGTGGCGGAGGGCACCGGCGCGACCTGCGGTTGCAGCGCCACCACGGTGCCCGAACCCTGCCGCGCGGCCAGGTACCCTTCGGCGATCAGCTGGTCGTAGGCCGCCCGCACCGTGCCCCGCGCCAGCCCCAGATCCTCCGCGAGCCGGCGGGTCGCCGGCAGCCGTGTTCCGGTCGCCAGGCGCCCCGACCGCACCGCCTCCCGCAGCGCCCGCTCCAGCCCTGTCCGCCGCCCTTCGGCGACGTCCAGTTCCAGATGCAGATCCATCCCCGGATTGGGCCACTCATCCGCCATAAAAGTGGATCTTACCAGCGGCCCAATCGTGTCCTTAGGGTCGTCCGGGTGACCACGGTTCGACCTCCGCGGGCCGTCTCCCGCAAGACCGTCCGGCTACTCGCGACGGCCTATGGGCTGACGATCGCGAACCTCTACTACTGCCAGCCCTTACTGCCGGAGATAACCCGATCCCTCGGCCCGCACGCCGTGGACCACCTGGTCGCCATCGGCCAGCTCGGCTACGCCCTCGCCCTGATCATCATCGTCCCACTCGGTGACATCGTCCCCCGCCGTCCCTTCTTGGCGGTCCTGCTCTGCTTCGACGCCGCGGCCCTGGCCCTGACCGCCACCGCCCCCACCGCCGGCCTCCTCCTGGCAGCCGGGGCACTCATTGGGCTCACCGCTGCCGCCGTCGTCAACACCCTCATCCCCTACGCCGCCGCCCTGGCCGCACCCGACGAACGCGGACGCGCCATAGGGACGATGCTCACCGGTGGCCTCACCGGCGTTCTGCTGTCCCGTACGGTCGCGGGTCTGGTCTCGCAGGTCGCCGGCTGGAGGGCCCTGTTCGCGGGGGCGGCGGTCGTCACCCTGCTCCTGGCCGTCGTCCTCACCCGCGTCATGCCGCCCGCCCCGCCCGACCTGGCTCTCCCTTACCGGACCCAGCTACGCGCCACCGTCCGGCTGGCGGCCACCCACCGCCTGCTGCGACGGCGCTCCTTCATCGGGGCCTGTTCCTTCGCCGCCTTCGGCGTGTTCTGGTCGACCGTCGCCCTCCGCCTCTCCGAACCTCCCTACGAGTACGGCCCTGCCCAGATCGGATTACTCGCCCTGGCCGGCGCCGCCGGAGCAGTCGTAGCCCGCCCTCTCGGCCGCACCGCCGACCGAGCGGACCGAGTTCGGCTCACCAGGGCGACACTGGCCCTCGGCGCCGTGTCCTTCGCCACCCTGTGGGCTGGCGGACACCACGTCGCTTGGCTCCTCATCGGGCTCCTGGCCATGGACACCGCCGTCAACGCCGTCCACCTGCTCAACATGAGCGTCGTCTACGGCATCGACGACGCCCGCGCCCGCCTCGCCTCGGTCTACATGACCGTCTACACCCTCGGAGGCGTCGCCGGCGCGGCCGTCGGCCCCTCCGCCTACGCGGTCGGCGGCTGGAGCGCGACCTGCCTCCTCGGCACCGCATTCCTCGCGATCGCCCTCGTCCTGACGTTCACCCGAACGGAGAACCCATGAAACCCCAGCTGGTCATCTTCGACAACGACGGCGTCCTCGTCGACAGCGAACCCACCGCACACCGCGTGCTATCCGAATACCTGACGGAACTGGGCTTCCCCTTCACCCTGGAAGAGTCCTACCGGTACTTCCTCGGCAACGCCGCCCGCAACATCCACACGGTCGTCGCCGACCGATACGGCGGCACGCTCCCCGCCGACTTCACCGCACGCTGCCACGAGCGGGTCTTCACCGCCTTCAAGCAAGGACTGGACGCCGTCCAGGGCGCTTCCACCGTCCTGACCGACCTGCGGCGCCGTGGCATCCCTTACTGCCTGGCATCCTCCTCCGACCACGCCTGGATCGACCTCACCCTTGACCGGACGGGCCTGCGCCCCCTGCTGCCGCCCGGTGTGGTCTTCAGCGCCCAGGACGTCGGCGGCGTCGGCAAACCCGCCCCCGACCTTTTCCTCCATGCCGCCGCCGCGTTCGGCACCGACCCGCGCGACTGCCTGGTCGTCGAGGACAGCCCCAACGGCGTCCGCGCCGCGAAAGCCGCTGGCATGCCCGTCGTCGGCTACACCGCCCTGACCCCTGCAAGCAGGCTCACCGGAGCCACATCCCTTATCACGCACCTGACTGGGATCCTCGACCACCTCGACCACGACCGTTGAACCGAGGCCACAGACATCCACACCGGTCAGCAACTGAACACCCCGCTGAGCCTCGAGGGAGCTATCTGGCGGCTTTCCACGTCTACCGCGGCGATCCCGAGATCGAGACGCGACTCCATATCGTCCTTGACCATGTCTGGATCTCAAACCTGAACCGACCACACACCGAAGCCGGATGTCACACTCCGCGCAAGATCATTCTCGCTGAGCCGGGTCGTGTTAATTGTGACCAGGGCGTCCCTGTGACGTGGTGCCTCGGATTCATTGCCACGATCCTTGGCGCCGTTGGGTCACGCTATCTGGCAGGACGTGGGGTATGGCCGGGCATTCTGCTACCTGGACAACCATCCCGAACGGAAGATCGCGATACCTGCCTTCTGGCGTCAGGGACGGGCACCACGAGATGATCCCCCCTATGGCGGATGTGATTTTCTTCGATCTGGACGGCACCCTAGTCGATCATCGAAGCGCGGTCTGGGAAACGATCGGCCAGATCGTCCAGGCCGCGCCGAACGCGACGGCTCCGCCGCAGGAGCTGGCGACGTTGTGGTGGACGCTTGAGGCGCGCCACATGCGGGAATACCTGGCCGGTCAGTGCTCCTTCGCTGAGCACCACCGGCGCAGGCTTCGTTCCTTCCTGCCGATGCTCGGCGAGCCGGTTCCTGAAAGTCCCGGCCTTTTGGACGCCTGGATCGCCGAGCGCTACCTCACCGTGTTCGAGGAGTCCTGGCGGTGCTATCCCGATGTCCAGCCATGCCTGGAGACCCTGAAACGGCTTCCCCGAGGACCGCGTCTGGCCGTTCTCACCAACGGGGACCCCGAGCAGCAGCGCGCCAAGCTCGCCCGCTTCGGCCTCCTCGAATACTTCGAAGCCGTCCTGACCCCGACCGAGCTCGGTGCGGCCAAGCCCGTCGCCTACGCCACCGCCTGCCGGTGGATGCGGACGAACCCCGCGCAGGCGGTCAACGTGGGCGACATGCTGGAAAGCGACGTGAACGCAGCCGCCCTCGCCGGGCTCACCGGCATCTGGCTGGACCGCGGCATCGACTTCGTCACCGGTGGACCATCGCCGACGGCAGACGAGACGGTGCTCCGCATCGAACGCCTCACCGACCTCCCCGACCACCTATCACGCACGATCGCCTGACCGGCTCTCACGGCCGTCGTAAGTGAACGACCCGGGTCAACGCCATCCGCAGGTCAGTGCGCCCGCCCGGTTCTTGTACGACTTCGACAACCTGCTGCTGTCACACCATGACCGCTCCAGGGTGATCACCGACGGCCTTCGCCGGCAGAACGTCAAACCGCACGGACCCGTCCCTCGCCTGGTGCTCCTCGACGGCTTCACGGCAGCGACCTGGACGTTCGCCACCGCACACGACCCGGCGACACTGACCGTGCACCCGTTCGCACCGCTGTCCGCGCTCGACCGCGACGCGTAGACCGTCGAGGGCGGCGGCCTGCTGGACTTCCTCGCTGCCAAAGCGTCACACGAGATCCGCTTCACCGCCCCAGGCCACCGAGACCCATAGTGATCCCAGCAGCCGGTAGCCGGAGGAGTCCTCGCCGCCTCGGAACTCGCCCTCCTTGCCATGGCTTGCTCCGCCGCGTCCAGGGCACATCGCAAGGGGGTTCGGTGGCTGCCCTTAAACCCAGAAGCTGTTTCATAGGTGGTCGTTACCTGTAGCGCCTGAGCCACTGTCCACGACGTCCATGACGAACGACTCCTTCCCGGTGATGCGCCTGCTGGATGTGGTTATCTGCCGCCGTCCATCACGCAGATCATCGGAGGAAACATGCAGCGGGTCCTGTCCGCCCGTCACAGGGCTGGAGTCATGGACTGTGCTGGGCGACGACGGCCTGATCCAGCCGATCGAGGCCTATCTGGCGTACCTGACCGACATCGAACGGTCCCCAACACGATCAAGGCGTATGCCCACTTATGCCGCTCTCGGCATAAGTGGGCTTATGCCGACGCCTCGGTTATGCCGCGTGCGCCCGGGAACCTCGGTGTCCGTCGTTGAGGCGGGGGCGGCGCGAACGGCATAATCCGGCGGGGTCAGAGTCCGTCGAGGAAGGCGAGCAGGCTGTCGGGGGCTGTGTAGCGGCCGGGTTTGGTGTGGGGTGGTGCGGTGCGGGCGAGGGCGCGTTCCTTGATCTCCATGTCGGCGTGCAGGTAGACGCGGCTTGAGGTCGGCGATTCGTGTCCGAGCCAGAGGGCAATGACGGTGACGTCGACGCCTGCGTGGAGTAAGGACATGGCTGCCGAATGCCGCAGGGTGTGGGGGGAGATGGCCTTGGCCTGCAGGGATGGACAGGTGTTGACTGCGGTCGCGACGTACTTGGCGAGCAGGCGCTCGACTGCGTCGCGGCTGAGCCGGGCGCCGCGGCGGGTGCAGAACAGTGGGTCAGGACCGTCTCCGCTGCGTTCGGCCAGCCAGGGCTTGAGGGTCTTGATGGTCTGGGTGGTGAGTGGGGTGCAGCGTTCCTTGCGGCCCTTGCCGCGGCAGTAGACGTGTGCGCCGGGGCCAAGGTGGACGTCGGCGATGGTGAGGCCGGTGAGTTCGGAGACCCGAAGTCCGGTCTGGGTGGCTAGGAGGAGGAGCGCGTGGTCGCGGCGGCCGTGCCAGGTCGCGAGGTCGGGCGCGGCCAGGAGCGCGTCGATCTCGGGCCGGGTCAGGAAGCTGACGGTGGTGTGGTCGTGTCGTTTGGTGGGGATGGCGAGCACCCGGGCGATCAGCGCGGCGTGCTCGGGGACCTTGAGTGCGGCGTAGCCGAACAGTGAGTGGATGGCGGCCAGGCGGGCGTTGCGGGTGGTGACGCTGTTGCCCCGCTTGGTTTCCAGGTGTTGGAGGAATCCGCTGATCAGTGGGGCGTCAAGGTCGGCGAAGTCCAGCCTGCTGGGGAGCTTGCCGGTGCGCTGGCAGGCGTAGCCGAGCAGCAGTTTGAACGTGTCGCGGTAGGCGGTGATGGTGTTCGGGCTGGCGCGCCGCTGGGTCATCAGCCGCTCGGTGAAGAACGCCTCCAAGACGGGCGCTAGGGCGCTCATGTTGGCGGCTCCTGGGTGTTGTCCAGAAGGTTGGCGGCCAGGGCGAGCAGTTCGGGAGAGGCGTGCAGATACCAGAAGGTCGAGGCCGGATCGACGTGGCCGAGCCAGGTGGACAGCAGCGGCAGATGGGCGGGGACGTCGACGCCGGAGCGATACCACTCCAGCAGCGTGGTCACCGCCATGGTGTGGCGAAGATCGTGGATGCGGGGCCGGGCCCGTCCGGGCGGCGTACGGATTCCGGCCAGGCCGAGCAGCTGGGCAAAGATGCCATCGACGCTGCTGTGCAGGAGCGGTCTGCCGGTGGTGGAGATGA
>NZ_JBQQBQ010000064.1:0-51009 GCF_052245915.1 Nonomuraea sp. 10N515B | reverse complement strand
CATGACGAGCGGACACAGCAGAACTCCCGGAAAGGCGAACGGAGACGCCAAACAGCGCCAAGGGCCGGTGACACGTGTCACCTCGCCCCGGCGACCGGGATGTGTGCTGACTTTGCTGCTACACGCGCGGCGTTACAAGCCTGCGACTGCGGTCACCAAGGGGCGAACGGAAGCTCCGGTCATCGTTGTAGACATCAGTGCTCCTCAATTCCCCAGGCGGACGGGATTCCGCAACAGCTTCAACTCTAGCGACCGAAGGACCTACGTGTCCGCTGAATCACGGACACAACGGCGGGTAACCGCGCCTCATGGCCGCTCCCATTGAGCGGCTGGATTGATCAAGCGGCCGGTGCGTCTTGTGGGTGAGATCGGATAGCCTGACCGGCGCATATCTCCGGAAAGGCTGCATGGTGGACGACTGGACTCCCTTCGAAGGCCCGTTTGACAGCGATGAGGCGTCCGATGCCATCGCCGATCTCGAAGAGCAGAGGATGTCGCTGCCGCGATGACGGAGGCACTTACTGAGTTCCTTGAAGACAGCCAGGAGTACGCAGAGGAGGGCTACGTCGAGTCGTCGTTGGCGATCAGTTGCCTGATCGCTGCTCGGATCTCAGCTGAGTTATCACTTCAGCCCTTCGCGTGAGGGACAACAAACACGACTGGACCATCTCCTCATCACACAACGTGATCTTCGCTTACTGAGAACGCCTCAATCTCTGTAGCGACCCTCCGCGACCATCGTGGTGGATTGAGCGACCGGCACGCCACGCTACGGAAACCCACGGCTTGGTCATCGGGCCATGACTCAGTGTGGATCTTGCCACCCTGCCGTTCGTGATCTACGCTCACTCCGAGTTTTCCAGATTGTCAGGATCTTCATGGATGGCGCCCTTGCGGTCTACACGGTTGTTACGAAGCTCAGCTCTCGCCGTCACAGCGGGTGCGGTCCTCGCCGCCTCGGTCCTCAACCCCTCGCCCGTCCAGGCACAACAAGCCGGCCCGTCGCCTGTTTCCATGGCGGCCGCGACCAAGCAGCCACCAGGCGAGATCCTGGGCGCCGCCACAGAATCCCGGCGAGTGGTCCGCCGGCAGGACGGGCAGGTGATCATCGAAACCTGGTCCCGACCCGTGCGACTCAAGCAGAACACCGGAGCGTGGGCCTGGATCGACACGAGGCTCGTCGAGAAGGACGGCGCTCTTCGGCCGAACCTCGTGAAGGCTCCGCTCGCTTTCACGGCAGGCGGGAAGTCCGAACCGTTCGCCCAGCTGTCGACCGCCGGAGGCCAATCGCTCGCCCTGTCATGGCCGACCCCGCTCCCGCGCCCTCAGGTCTCGGCGAACCGAGCGACGTACGACCTGGGCGACGGTGCCCGGCTCGTGGTCAGCGCCATGGCAGCGGGATTCCGCTACGAGATCGTCCTCCAGCGTCGCCCGGCGAAACCCCTCGACCTCACGCTTCCCGTGCAGGTGAAGGGCGCCTCATCCGGCGAGCGGCGGGAGGAGCTCGTGGACGCTCAGGGGCGAACCGTTCTGCACGCGTCAACGCCCCGCCTGCACATCAAGCCAGGACGGGGTACGACCGCGAAATCGGCCCTCGGCGCGTTCAAGGGCGAGCAGTCCGGCGACAACCTGCGGGTAGCGCTGGACGGCGCCAAGCTGGACACCACGGCCTTCCCCGTTACGATCAGCGGCTCGGTCGGGATGCCGGCGAGTGCGGACGTGGACGTCTCCGACGAGGGCGGCGTGGGCGACCCGTCTTCGCCGTTGCTGATGGCCGGCGGCATCTTCGGCATACGTAACCGCGTCCTGCTGCGCTTCGACACCATGGCTCTCACGGGTCAGCGCATCGTTGACGCGAAGTTGTCGGTGGTGAACACCGATGGCCCGGGCTGCGGAGAGGCTGGAGACGGCATCCAGGTCCGGCGGATCACCAGCCGCTGGGATCCGTACGATCTCACCTGGGCCAACAAGCCAGCCACGACCACCGAGGGCGCCACGATCGTCACCCAGTCTTACGCCAGCGACTGCGGCAGAGGGACACTCGACTGGCCTGTCAAGGAGATCGCCGCAGCTTGGGCGAGCGGCAGCCCCAACTACGGGCTCACACTGCAGGAGCCGAACGAGGCCAACACCTTCGACAACTTCCGCGAGCTCGCCTCCACCGAGTACGGTGACCCCGGCACCGAGGTGCCGAAGCTGACGGTCGTCACAGAACCGGTCCCGTCACCTCAGGTCCTGTACCCGGCGGGACCCGACGGGGTGGAAGTGTTCACCGCGCCCGCGGACTGGAAGCTGGACACGCTCCCGGTCTCCTCTGAGAATGTGCACGCGTTGAACGGTGCTGACGACCGTGCACAGGCCAACACCACCATGTTGGCCCCGCCCTACTTCGACCCGGCCAGCGGGCAGGTGGTCGCTCCCGCGACGCTGGCGGGCAAGGACACCGCGAGCCAGGTGCTGAGCGGGATCGCGCTGGACAACGGCGACGCCGATGAAACCCTCGCGATCGGTTTCGAGAGCGAAGATTCCCCAGCGGCCCGGACTTCCGCGGTGACCACCGCGGAAACCCCCTACTCGATCACTCCCCGATACGTCGAGGTCGTCAACAGCTACCAGGCGCTGAACACCATCACTGATCAGGTGCTCGATCTGGACGAGACGATCCCGGCGGGAACCGCGCTGTTTGCGACGCAGATCTGGCCCGAGCGCAACCTGGTCGTGGTGCAGTCCACCGATGCCTCCACAGGGTTACGTAAGGCTCTGGCGGACCGGTACGGCACGTACAACGTCGCCATCTGGCTGCGTTCGGAAAGCGACCGTCCGCACCCGAACGTCCAGACGAAGTCCTACGCCGCCGCGGACAGTCGGCAAAATGACACGGGAAAGCTCAACGGCGGCTCCAAGTTCATTTCCTACAAGTCTGACAACACCGTAGACACGGCGTGCACGACGGGATTCGCCATGGGGAGCGCAACCGACAACCTCATGGTGAGCGCCGGGCACTGCGCTGCGGGAGACGGGCTAATCGCGAGCGCCGGCATCATCGAATGGACGAACTGGCGGGACGGTCAAGGAACGATCAAACTGCCGAACCAGCCGACCTACTACGGCGACGTGTCCCTGATCCGGACGGGATTCGGCCGGGTCACGAGCCCCACCATCTTCATCGGCGACAGGGACTCATCCGTCAAGCAGTGGGTGGGCGGGCGGTTCTCGGTCCGCGCTCGGGAAGGCGACCAGTACTGCATCGGCGGCGCCAGCACGAATCCAGCATCGCACGGCCAGATCTGCCGCTTCAAGGTCACCGACATCGGCTGGAAGGTCGAGTATGCACACCAGATAACCCGGGAATACATCGGCACGGCGCGGTGGGTTCAGGTCGGCAAGAAAACCGGCAGGTGCCCGGTCGGCGGTGATTCAGGCGCGCCGGTCTACACTTTCCGCCAGAGCGATGGATACGTGGTGGCCAAGGGCATCTTCAGCGGCGGAGTCGGCGATGATGCGCCTGTCCAGTCCACTTGCGTGACTTACTTCACCGACTTCCATGACGTGATGAAGGCCGTCGGCAAGGACATCTACAAGAAATGAATCCCCTGGGCCCGTCCTTCCTGTGGCGCATGTGCTGCCTCCTGGTGTTGGCCGTCGCGATTTCCATGGCGGCCTCCCTACGGGAGTCTCGGCCGGCTGAACCACCCTTCAATGGGTGGATCGACACGGTCGAGGTGGAAGGACGGGCCCTCATCCTGCAGGCGGTCAGTGGGATGCACTCCACGGAATGCCTCAAGGCCGACGCAGCCGAGGCGGTCGAGTTCGAGACGAGCGTGCGGGTCCGGGTGGTGCTTCGCGACGTCTGCCCGCGACATGAGCGCACGCTGCTTGAAAAGTGGCGGGACGAGTTGTGGCCGCCTGCTTACATCGGTACTGGCGGGATCGTCTCTGTGCCAATCACGCTCGACCGGCCCTTGGGGCGCCGGAAGGTCTTCGACGAGGATGGCCGCGAGATCCGCGTCTGCCCGATCACAGGGTCGCGATTGAAGACCATGCAACAGTGCCTGAAGTAGGGTGTGGGTGCCGAATAGGCTGCCATGTCATGTGACCTGCCGGTATTCGTGGATGAGTCCGCCGACTCGGTCGCGCCGGAGGATGCGTAACTCGGTGTTCGGTGGTGATGGAGTCGCGCGGGTATTGGCTTCTGGCGATCGTTGTTGAAGCGTCTGGTGGGGTCGATGCCCGTTGTGGTGGTCGATGTCGGTGAGGACGGCCTGGGTGTGGTGTTTCGCTGCTGCGGCTGTTCGTGCGACTTTCCCGTCTTCGCGGACCCTTGAAGCCACTAAATATGAGACTTTCATTGACTGCCGCAAAGGCTGTCATATGACTCTGACACGGGAGTTGCCACCTGGCCCACAACTGGCCCACGAACCATGAGCGTCAACGAGAACGAGCGGGGCTCCCACAGGCGTGGACGGTCAGGTCACGAGCTTGGGGAGGACGGCCTGGGCGTCCGGCTCCGCGATTTCGATGCCGAAGAGGTCGCGCAGGGTCGTCGCCAACTCCTCCACGGTCGTCACCGGTAGATCCTCCAGCCGGATCCGCCTGTCGGCAGTGGTCCGCTGGACGAGCACATGGTGCCGGAACGGCGACTGCGGATACTCCGAGACGTAGAAGTTGGCCACCTCGAAGTCGCTCGGATAGTGCGGCTCGTCGGGGCGGAAGGCGTACAGCTCCGTCTCCTCCGAAGCAGGCCCCGAATGCAGCACCCAGAAGTCGCCGTCGCGGCCCAGTCGCCACCGCCACTCGCCCGACACCAGCGTGGCGCCGTCCTCGAACGGCATCGGCTCCACCAGCCCGTCACCCCCGAACCCGACGTCGGCCAGCCACGTGCGGCCTTCGCATGCCACGGTGAGCGTGGCGTGCGAGCGGGGCAGGTGGGAACGGCCGAGCCGGATCCTGGCCAGGTGGCGTTTCAGGGTGAAGCCGAGGCTTTCGAGCGCGGCCGCGAACAGCAGGTTCTGTTCGTGGCAGTAGCCGCCGCGCCCGCCCGTCACCATCTTGTCCTGCAAGCTGTCCAGGTCGAGGCGGATGCCCCGGCCGAGGAGCACGTCCAGGTTCTCGAACGGGATGGCCTGGACGTGCGCCAGGTGCACGGCGCGTAACGTCGCCGCCGTCGGGGCGTGCGGGCCGTCGTAGCCGATCCTGGTCAGGTACGCGTCCAGGTCGAGTTTCGCAATGTCCCACGTCATGCGATCAACAATGACGGGTACGGCGGCCCGTGCGCATCACGTGTTCACGGGATTCCGATCGTCGGCCGCGATTTCCGGTTTGGCGGACAAGACCAGCCGGATGGAGAAATTCCGGTAGCCGGCGCGTTCGAACGCCCGGGCCATCGGCACGTTCCCCAGGTCCGTGTCGGCCACGATCCGCTGCACGCCCCGCTCGGCGTGGGAGCGGGTGATCTCGGCGAGCAGGTCGTCGACGTACCCGTGGCCGCGGTGCTCGGGCACGACGCCGAGGTAACCCACCACCGGTCCGGCGTTGTTGGCCGACGGCAGCGCGACCCCGGCCAGGTCCCCGTCCTTCGTGTACGCCAGCCGCCACCACGACCGGTCCCCCGGCATCGACTTGTAGGCGTTGACGTCTTCGCGCGCCTGCGTCTCCGGGTCCATGGTGAGCAACCCCTGCCGCGTGTCGTAGTCGAGCGAGCCCACGGCCACCCGCCGGAACGCCGCGACGAACGCCTCGTCGTCGTCATCCCCGCGGAAGACGAGCCGCTGCGACGGCTCGGGCACGGGCTCGTCGGCCGTCCACTCGTAGCGGAGGCGTTCCAGCTCCTCCGTGAGCCCGGCGCGGCCCGCGGCCTCCCATCGCCAGGCGATCGCCGCCGTGGCCTTCGGGTCGTCGCGCCAGCCGTTGGACAGGAACACGTGGTACGCGGGCCGTTCACCGGACTCGGTGAACGCGTGCCGGAGCAGGTCGGCGGCCAGGCCCACGCGATCCTCGACGGAGGGGTGGACGTAGAGGCAGTCCATCGCAAGCGGCTTGTCGCCGCCGGGGAAGCCCCACCAGACGACGCGGGCCAGGATCCGGTCGCCGTCCTCGGCGATCCAGATACGGTCGTAACGGTAGTTGCCGCTTTCGAGAAACGACAGCAGGCGGTCGGGATGGGCCCAGCTGATGGACTCGTCGACGACGCAGCCGAGCAGGCGGTCTAGATCACCCTCGACTGCGGTACGGAAATGCACGATTCCTCCGAGAAGTGAAAGCGGGCGCGGTGAGCGCCCGGAACAATACCGAACATCTCAGCGCCTCCTTTCTTCCGACTTTTCGGCGTCAGCGGGCACTCTAGCGGAAATATCACGAAAGGATGGGCTCGTGAGGTCCAACGACGACGACACGCTGCCCCTGCAGCCTCCGATCCGGCTGCCCGACGAGGCCACGCTGGCCGCTGCCGTACGCGCCGCTCCCCTGGCCGAGGAGCTGAAACCCGAGGGCGAGGACGCGGAGGTGCTGGCCGCCTGGGCGGACCACTGCCGGGAGCGACTGGCTGCCGACGAGGGCCTGCTGCTGGAGCTCATCCGGATGTTCCTGTCACGTGAGCCGGCCAAGGGCGACATTCCCGAGACGCTGTCCGGGCTCGGGCTGGTGCGCCAGGCGGAGCCGTACACGCTGAGCTGGCTCGGCCTGTGGGCGGCGCGGCTGATCATCGCGGACACCACCGGGCAGGAGATTCCCGTCATGGGATCGCTCGCGGACGCCGACGCGGCGGCGCTGCTGCACGGCCTGCGCTCCTATCCGGAGGCCGAGCGCGGCGAGGAGCTGGCGGGGTGGCTCAAGGACAGGGATACGAACGCGGCGGCGGCGGAGATCGCCTCGGTGCTGGGAACGGTGAGCCCGCTGAGCCGGGCCGTCGGCGTGGAGCTGCTGTGGTCGGACTTCGGCGAGGAAGGCCGGCCGGCGCTCTCCAGGCTGTTGGAGGAGCCGAAGCTGGGTGCGGTGATCGCGGCCAGGACCGGGCGCGAGGACCGGCAGCCGGTGCCCGAGGAGATCGCGTGGGTGCTGGTGGACATGGCGGCGGCGCTGCTGGAGTTCGGGGACGCGCCGGTCGAGGTGATCAACTCCATCGCCATGGGGATGAACTCGGAGGAGCAGACGAACACGATCGCGATGCTGGCGTTCGGGGACCATCCGTGGACGGGACGGGTGCTGCAGGTCTTCATCGACCATCATCCGGACGAACGGGTCGCGGCGGCGGCCCGTAAGGCCCTGCGGCGGCTTCGTGGCCTGGCCGATCTCCGCACGTGACGGGTCGTGTCCACGCCGCGTCCCGGTAGAGTCGTCTCGGTGACGAAGCATACGATCTCCCCGCAGGCCGGCATCCTCGGTGAGGCGTTCGCCTGCGACTGCGGCGTGGTGCTCGGCGGACGCATGACAGCCGAGCTGCACGCCGCCGAGAACGGCCTGTGCTCGGCCTGCCTCGGCTCCGCCGAGGAGCAGATGGCGCCGGGCCTGGCGCGCGGCTGCCCGTCCTGCGCGGGAAGCGGGCGGCGCAAGAGGCAGGTCACCTGGCAGCTGGCGTACGCCGAGGCCGAGAACCTGATCACACTGAGCGTGGTGCGCGGGATCGTGGCCGGCTTCGACGGACCGTTCAGGCTGTCGGAGATCGCCGATACGGTGCGGTCCGGTCTCGGGCTGCCCGCCGGTCGGGTGCCGGTCGGGCCGCGGGTCCGCGATCTGCTGTTGCAGTTGCAGGCCGCGGGTGAGATCACCATGCTGTCGGCGCCCGACGAGATGGTCGGCGCCGACATGGTCCTCTACCGCGACCCGCAGTGGCAGCGGGCCCGCACCCTGGGCCTGTAGCGCCCGCCGAGCACGGCCCCCGGTTTCTGGCGCCCGCTGAACGCGACGCCGCCCCGAGCACGCCTGGCCCTGAAGGTCAGGCGCTTAAGCGCGGCAGAGGATCTCGCCGTGCAGGATGGATATCCAGCCGTCGCCGGCGGCCGCCCACTCCAGCCACCCGTCCGAGATCCGCCGCAGATCGGCCTCCGTCGCGGCGCCGGTGGCCAGGGCCTGCTCGGCCATGGAAGAGCGCAGGATCCGCT
The DNA here is from genome assembly GCF_052245915.1 of Nonomuraea sp. 10N515B. Classification (NCBI taxonomy): domain Bacteria; kingdom Bacillati; phylum Actinomycetota; class Actinomycetes; order Streptosporangiales; family Streptosporangiaceae; genus Nonomuraea; species Nonomuraea sp. 10N515B. Next base: position 42,913 of record NZ_JBQQBQ010000064.1, on the reverse strand, counting down.
CGGCCCACATGCCGCCCCACCAGGCACGGTCTTCCGGTGTGGCGAAGCACCAGGTGGAGGAGGTGGCGGTGACGTCCTCGAAGCCCGCGGCCCTGGCCCACGACAGCAGCCGCCGCCCGGCGTCCGGCTCGCCGCCGTTCGCCCGCGCGATCTTCTGGTAGAGCTCCAGCCACTCATCCAGCGCCGGCACCCGCGGATACCAGGTGAACGCGGCGTAGTCGCTGTCGCGCACCGCCACATACCCGGTCGGCTTGGTCACCCGGCGCATCTCGCGCAGGGCCCGCACCGGGTCGCCCACATGCTGCAGCACCTGGTGGGCATGCACGACGCAGAAGGTGTCGTCGGCGTACGCCAGGTTGTGCACGTCGGCGACGGCGAAGCCCACGTTGCCCAGCCCTCTGGCGGCCACCTCGGCCTTCGCCAGGTCCAGCGCCTCGGCGGTGACCTCGGACGCCGTCACGTGTCCGACCAGGCCCGCCAGGTCGGCGGTGATCGTGCCGGGCCCGCTGCCCACGTCCAGGAGCGTCATGTGCGGCTTCAGGTGCGGCAGCAGGTACGCCGCCGAGTTCTCCGCCGTGCGCCAGCGGTGCGAGCGCAACACGGACTCGTGGTGGCCATGCGTGTAAACGGCGTCCATCGCCTGAACTCCTTCGTTTGGCTCCGATGCCGATCACTTTAGCGCGGGTCTCACTATTTAAGAGAGAATGTCTTATTATATGAGACAGTAGACTTGCTGCCGAAAGGTTTCCAAACGTTGAGAAAGGCGTTGGTCGTGGGAGAGGTCCGGCCGATCGTGCATGTGGGCGACCCGGTGCTGCATCATCCGTGCGAGCCGGTCACCCGGTTCGACGACGAGCTGGCGGCGCTGGTGGAGGACATGTTCGCGAGCATGTACGCGGCGGAGGGCGTGGGCCTGGCCGCCAACCAGATCGGCGTGCCGCTGCGCGTGTTCGTCTACGACTGCCCAGACGCCGACGGCGAGCACCACAAGGGCGTCGTCGTCAACCCCACACTGGAGTTGCCGGAGGTGGGTGAGCGCCACCTCGACGCCGGGGACGAGGGCTGCCTGTCGGTCCCCGGCCAGTACGCGCCGCTCCCCCGCCCCGACCACGCCACCGTGCACGGCTACGACGCCGCCGGACAGCCGGTCACGGTCGAGGGCACCGGGCTGCTGTCGCGCTGCCTGCAGCACGAGACCGACCACCTCGACGGCCACCTCTACATCGACCGCCTGCCGGCCAAGCGCCGCAAGCAGGTGCTGGCCGCCTACCGCGAGGAGCACCCCTCCGCTGTAGCGGACAAGACACCGCTATAGTGGAGGAATGGACGGCGAAGGGGTCCTGTCCACCGGCCTGTCGATGGCCGAGCTGGGACAGCGGATCCGCGGCGAGCGGCGGGCGCGCGGGTTGTCGATCGAGCGGCTGGCCGAGCTGAGCCGCATCAGCAGGAGCATGGTGTCGGACGTCGAGCGTGGCGCCAAGACGCCGACCGTGCTGGTGCTCGACCGGCTGGCCACGGCGCTCGGCACGTCGATCGCGCGGCTGCTCGACGAGCCGGCGCACGGCGCCATGCGCGTGCTGCGCCGCGACGAGCAGCGGGTGCTGCGTGACCCGTCGGGCTGGGAGCGGCGGGTGCTGTCGCCGGTGATCAGCGACGTGGAGTTCGAGTTCATGCGCACGACCATCGGTCCGGGCGTGGACGCGGGCGAGTTCGAGCCGCACGCGCCCGGGTCGCGGGAATACCTCGCGGTGGAGCACGGCAGCCTGCGGCTGACCATCAACGGCAGGGCGTACGTGCTCGACACCGGCGACGCCGTCTACTACCCGGGCGACTGCCGCCACGCCTTCGCCAACGACGGCGCCGTCGACTGCGTTTACTACCTGGCCATGGAGCTGGGCGGCGCCGGGCACCACGAAACACGGAAGGAACCACTCGATGAATGACCTGCGCCCGGCGACCGGCACCGGCGGCGAGGACCTGCGTGCGGCCGGTGCGAAGGCGGCCGCGATCGTGGCCGGGCACCTCGCGGGCGTCGCCGACCGGCCGGTCTGGCAGCCGGTCCCGGCCGCGGACCGTGCCTGGCTGAGCGACCAGGAGCTGCCCGAGACCGGACGCCCGCTGGAGGAGCTGCTCGAGGACGCCCGCACGCACGTGCTGCCGCACCCGATGGGCAACGGCCACCCCCGCTTCTTCGGCTGGGTCAACTCCCCGCCCAATCCGGCGGGCGTGCTCGTCGAGCCGCTGGCCGCCGCGCTCAACCCCAGCTGTGCCGGCGGCGACCATGCCGGGCCGCACCTGGAGCGGGCGGTGGTGCGGTGGCTGGCCGAGCTGGTCGGGTTCCCGCATCGACCCGGCGGCGGGTTGCTCACCAGCGGGGCGTCGATGGCCACGGTGATCTGCCTGGCCGCCGCCCGCCAGCGGGCCGCGCTCGCCGACGGCTGGGACGCCCGCGAGGAGGGACTGTCCGGGCGTCCGCCCATGGTCATGTACGTCACCGAGGAAGGCCACAGCTGCCTGCACAAGGCCGCCCAGCTGCTCGGCCTGGGGGCGCGGCACGTGCGCACGGTGCCGGTGGACGCCGCGTACCGGATGGACGTGTCCGCGCTGCGCGCCATGGTGGCCGAGGACCTCCAGGCGGGGTTGCGGCCGTTCTGCGTGGCGGGCAGTGCGGGCACCGTCAACTCCGGGGCCGTCGACCCGCTCGGCGAGATCGCCGACGTGGCCGCCGAGCACGGGCTCTGGTTCCACGTGGACGGCGCCTACGGCGCGCTCGGCATCCTGGCCGACGGCGCCGCCCCCCACTATGCCGGCCTGGAGCGCGCCGACTCCCTCGCGCTGGACCCGCACAAGTGGCTGGGCGTGCCGGTGGGCTGCGGGTGCGCGTTGCTGCGCGACCCGGCGGCGGCCCGGGCCGGGTTCAGCCTCGTGCCGTCGTACCTGATCGACGACAACGCCGGCGAGCTGGGCTGGTTCGCCGAGTACGGGCCCGAGCAGACCCGGCCGTTCCGCGCGCTGAAGACCTGGGCCACCCTGTCCCACCTCGGCCGCTCCGGCATCGTGAGCCTGGTGAACCACACGGCGGGCCTGGCCCGCACACTCGCCGCCATGGTCGAGCAGGCCGCCGACTTCGAGCTGCTCGCCCCGGTCACCACGTCGATCACGGCCTTCCGCTACCGCCCGCACGGCGGCGACGGGCTGGACGCGCTCAACCGGGCGATCCCCGGCGCGGTCCAGGCCCGCGGGAACGCGTTCCTCACCGGCACCCGGCTGGGCGGCCGCGAGACGTTGCGGGCCTGCTTCCTGCACCCGGACACCACCGAGCGGGACCTGGCCGTGCTGCTCGACGAGATCCGCCTGGCGGCCAAGAGCCTCCAGACGTGAGTCGCCCATTCGCCCGGGTAGGAGGTCGGCCCGACCGGCCTACAGGAGGCATTCCATGGCGAAGACCGTGGCGGACGTAATGACGAGCCACCCGGCGACGATCGAGGGTGACCAGCCCGTGTCCGTCGCCGCCGCGCTGATGCGCGAGAACGACGCGGGCGCCGTGATCGTCAACGACAACGGCCGCATGGCGGGCATCGTCACCGACCGCGACATCGCGGTGCGCGTGGTGGCCGACGAGAAGGGCCCGCAGACCCCGGTCCGCGAGGCCTGCAGCCCGTCGGTCGAGGCCGTCGGCCCCGACACCAGCATCGACCAGGCCTTCCAGCTGATGCGCTCGCACGCCATACGCCGGCGCTAGTCGCGTATCACGGGGACTTCGTCGCCATGGTTGCTGTCTGTGCGAAAGTGTCGGCATCGTCAGTCTCGGCGACCTCGCGCTCGAGCGCGACCCGAACTCCGCGCTCGCCGACATTTCGGCCGCCGAGGGCAACCGGTAACGTGGCCGCGTGGTCACAGTCGACGATGTACGACAGTTCACGCGCACGCTTCCGCGCTCGTCGGAGCACCTCATCAGGGACCGGGTGAAGTTCCGCGTCGGCCAGATCGTCTACGTGGCGTTCTCGCGGGACGAGACGCTCATGGGCTTCGGCTTTCCCAAGGAGGAGCGCGAGGCGCTGGTGGCGGCCGAGCCGGACAAGTTCCTCATGCCGAGGGAGTCGGATCTGCGCTTCAACTGGGTGGAGGTGCGCCTGGCCGAGCTCGACGTCGCGGAGATGCACGAGCTGGTGCTGGAGGCGTGGCGGATGTGCGTGCCGAAGAAGGTGCGCCTGGAGCAGCAGCTGGCCGCCGAGCGCGCCCGCCCCTGAGCTCAGGGGCGGGCACCGGGCTCAGGCGAGCCGGTCGACGCCGAGCGCGCTGATCAGCAGGCGTTCCTTGCGGTTGCCGAGCAGGCCGGCCGTCCAGTCGACGAATCCGCCGTCGCCGACCTCCAGCCCGTCGCTGTAGATCTTGTAACAGAGGCCGGTGTAGTAGCCCCGGCCTGTCTCCCTGTCCGGGTCGGGTTTCGCGCGGAGCGGTGCGGCCACGCGCTCGAAGCGTTCGTCCAGGACCGTGACCCGCGTCTCGGGGTCCGGGATCCCGCAGGCGCGTACGGCCTCGGCGAGGATGGCCAGGTGCTCGGCCGCGTGGCGCCGCTCGAACGCCAGGTCGCCGGTGTCCCGACCCGCCGTCACCAGCGCGAACAGGGTGAAGTGCGCGAAGACGGCAGCGCCTTCGAAGCGCTGGGCGCGGGTGACGCGTTGCAGCGCGGCCAGCCGTACCGGCTCGGGCCCTGAGACGGCCCGGCGACGCACGGCCGCCTCCAGCGCGAGCGCGTTGGTGGGGTCGGCGGCGACCTCGCTGTTCCTGATGGTGGAGACGACCTTGTTCTGGTCCACCGGGCCGACCGCCGAGCAGGCGCCGAGCGGCGCCACCGGCGCCAGCGTGACCACCTCGACGTCATCGGGCAGCGCCGATAACACGGCGTCCTCCGCGCGCCGCAGCCTGCCGAACGGAATCGGGGCGGGGGCGACGAAGCGGTCCTGGCCGTAGCGGCGCAGCACGTCGGCCGGAGCGAGTGCCCGGGCGCGGCGGCGCATCACCTCCAGCAGCAACGTGGTCAGGTCGGCGCCGGACAGGCGTTCGGACAGGACGTCCAGGATCTCGGGTCCGCCCGCCTGCCTGAGCACCCGGTCAAGTGCGCTCGCTCGCTCCGTCATCCCCCACCCCTATCACGGCGGCTCCCGCCTACGCCCGGCATTTTCCGGCCGCCTGAATCATGGGCGGCGTCACCAGTTGGCCGGCTCCGCGAGCGCGTAGGAGGAGGCGATCCTGGCGTGATCGTGGTAGATCGACAGGACGCTCTGCCCGCTCGGCGTGCCCTCGCGCCAGCCGGTCCGGGTGTCAACGTCCTCGAGGCCGGCCAGGTCCGCCTCAACGCCACGGGGCTCTGATAGGTCCAGCCGTTGCGGCAAGGCCGCGGCATCTTGAGCTATGACGCCATGGGAAAAGATGTCAGGTTACACAGCGCTTGCCGGTCTTCCAGACTCTTCAGCCCAGCCACCTCTTCGCGCAGCCGCAACTGGAGCGTGACGATCTGTGCGGCTCGCGCCGCTTCAGCGTCCTCAGCAGTGATCTCAGCGATCCCTGCCTCGTGCAGCCACTCCGCCACCTCCGCCCATGACCACAAAGCAGCGCGCTCTCGTGGGACGACGGGTTCCGGGAAACCGCCGGGCCCGCGTACGCCCTTGCGGTAATGGTCCACGGAGGCGAGCGTCTGCCCGATCCGCTCAGCGATCTGCCCAAGCGTCACCCTGTCGTCGGAGATCCGGGTCGCCTTCAGTCCGCACTTCTCGCCCTGCATGACCGCGTGCACCATTGCCTGGATGGCGCTGCTGGATTCGCGATCGAACTCGGCGAACCCCTCGCCGCCGGCCTTCCAGGCGTCGAATGCGATCGTTGCGTCGTCCCACCCGGCCTCATAGAGCCGGTTGATCAGGGCATCACCACCTGCCGGTCCGATGAAGTGGACCACGAACTCGTACATTGCCATCGTGATCATCCTTCCTGTGAGGTCGTGGTCAGCGATTCGGCCTTGTGCGGGCATTTTTCGAGTGCCCGGCGTAGTCTGCGCGCGTGATTCTCGGGCACCTCGGGTGTTGACCAGATGGAGGTAGGTGGCCTGCATCCGTCGATTCCCCCAGGACAGTAGGCCCGTCCCCACGCGTGGCCACTGGTGCCCGCCTTCTCGATCCGCCAGCCAGCCGCGTCCATGTCTTCCAGGACAGCTCGGATCTCCTTGTTGGGATGGCGCGGCGGTGTCACTCGGTCCCCTTACCTGACGGCCAACATGGTCAGTCTACCTCGGGTGTTTAGTTAACTCTACGGAAGGCTTGACCGTGTTGAGAATGACGTTTTCAACTCGCCTGCTGGGCGTGAGCGCCAGCCTCCGAACTCCCGCGGAACGGAGCCGGCTTGGAATGGTCCGGGTGGTGATGCGCTTGACCGAGGCGCTCTGCCCGCCGGATGGGCCATCAGCAGCGCCATGACGCACCGGCCGCCCTTGCCGACGAGGCCGGTCGTGTACAGCACAGGACGGCCGTAATCGGGCACGCCCGAGCCGACGGCCCGCTGGGCGATCCACGAGACGGGCACGCTGACCGCCTTGGCGTCGCACCTGATCGGCGGCGGCCATCAATGCCGCACGGCGTGGCCCTGCGCAGGTGAACGAGGATCGTGTCCCTGCCCTGGGGCGGCGGCGCCGTGTCGGCCAGCCTCAGCTTGTGGGCCATCCGCATGATGATCTGCCCCTCGCCGCCCCGGTCCCAGAACACCGAGGCCGCGTCATCGTCGCTGGACCGCAACATGATCTTCAAGAGCTTCGCGTCGGCCGCGGACACGCTCCTGCGCCGCTGCAGGTAGTCGATCGCCGAGCGATACTTCCGTGCACGTAGCGGACGGCCACGATGTTCTGGCACACGAATTAGTGAAGTTTCCTAGCACTATCGCTCGGCGATGCGACGGCGGTAGAGATGGAGGCCGAGACCGCCGAAGATCACCATTGAGGTGATCGCGTGGGGCGCGATCCCGAACCAGGCGTCGGCGTGGCCCTCGAGGCGCAGGTGGCCGTGGAGCAGGAGGGGCGTCGAGAGCGCGTTGCTCACCGTGTGCAGGGCCACGCCGGGCCAGATCGAGCCGGTACGCAGCCGCAGCTCGCCGTACAGGACGGCCAGCGCCACGATGCCGACGAGGAACGCCGGCAGGAACCATGGCCAGGGCAGACTCGTGGTCGCGTCGAAGTCCGCGGGCCGCATCCACACCAGGTAGAGCGGCAGGTGCCATAGTCCCCACAACAGGCCGACGAGCGCGTGCGGTGCGAGTCCGGGCAGGCCGAGGGCCATGGCAGTGCGGGTGGCGTACCCGCGGAAAATGAATTCCTCCAGCACGTTCTTGATCAGGAGGAAGCCGAGCGCGGCGACGATCGCCTCGGCCAGAGCCGGCTTGCCGGGCGAGGGGGCGAGGGAGAACGTCGCGGCCCCGGTGGCGGTCGCGATCGCCACGCAGAGGGCGGCCGCGGCGGGGAACAGCGCGAGCGCGAAGGCGAACCAGCGCACGCGCCCGGGGAACCGTAACGTCAGGCCCAGCGGCCCTGCCCCATCCTTGCTGACGACGTGGAGGGCGAGGGCGGTCAGCGCGGGGGCCAGCAGCCACAGGCCCTGCCCTGCCGTGCTGCCGCTCGTGGAGGTCGTGTCGGCGGTGCCGGACAGCTGGCCGGTGGCCCGGTCCCAGACGGCGAACAGCCAGCCGCCGCCCACGACGACGATGGCGAAGATCGCGAAGTTGACGCGGGCGCGCAGGTGCGAGGGGCCTGTAACCGATCGGGCCTGGATGACGGCGGTCACTGGGGGTCTCCGTTCCCGGGAAGAGTGTCGAGCACCGCCAGGGCCTCCTCGGCCCAGGCGACGGCCGCCTCGGCACCGTGCCGGCCGGCCGAGATCGTCATGAGCGTGTAGGGCAGGTGCGGGGAGTCGCGGTCCTCTTCGGCGACCGTGCGCGTCAGGGCGTCGTATTCGGCCAGCCGCCGCTCGGCGTCGGCCTTGGCCTCCCGGAGCAGCTCGCGGCACCGGCGCACGCCGAGGTGCCGGCCGAAGAACAGGCGCAGCAGGAGCCCGTTGCGCGGCGGCACGGCCTTGATCGGCTCGTTCAGCAGGTCACGCAGGCGGGCCAGGCCGGACTCGGTGATCTGGAAGATCGACGATCCGGCGCGCGGGCCCTCCTGGCGCCGGACATGTCCGTCCTGTTCCAGGGCGTTCAGCGTGGGGTAGATCTGGCCGAAGCTCTCGCTCCAGAAATGGCCGAGCACTTCCCTGATGGCCTCGCGCAGGGCGTACGCCGTCATCGGCTGCATGCTCAGCGCACCCAGGACCGCCATTTCCGTCTGATCTCGTCGCGCCATCGACCGCTCCCTTCTATCTGATAGATATATCTAACAGAGAGAGCGGTGATGGGGCAAGCACGAGGAGAGCCCCGCCTGCGTCACACACGGAATTCCGCGCTGAATCCGAGAATGGTCGTGGCCTTGGCCAGGTTCAGGGGGACCGTGCGGCCGGGCAGGGGACGGCGGATCTCGGTCATGGGGTGGAACCGGCGGAGCAGCTCCTCGGTGGGGTGGGAGACCAGGGTTTCCGGGGCGGCCACGGTGATGACATGGAAGCCGTCCGGCTCGAGGGCGAGCAGGCACGCCCGGGCTCGGCCGCGGGCGCGTGGATCCAGGTGGCGTTGGTGAAGGCCGGCCTGGAGCTCTGCAGCCGGAAGTAGGCGCGGGTGTCCGCCCAGGTCTCCTGATAGAGCGAGCCGGCGTTGACCTCGTACGGCACGCCGCCACGCGCGTCCTTGGTCCAGGCGGTGGTGGGCACGTACTTCTCCGGCGCGGTGTTGCCGATCCGCGTGGGGAGAACATGTAGCCGGTGGGAGTCAGCGTGGTGCTGCCGCTCACCTCCCATCTCAGGGTCGCCCGGCGAGCGGACACGGTGAACGTGCCACGCACGGTCACCGCCGAGGCGCCCGCCGACATCCGGTAGGCGACCCGGAGGGCAGGCCGCCCGTCCACGGTGGTCAGGCTCGGCGTGCCGCCGAACGTGCTGCTGCCCGAGCACACTGTCCTTGATCATGAAGTGGCCGATCCTGAGGCGATCTACTCCCGAGGCGTCGCGGACCACGATCGAGCCGTCGGCCGAGATCGACAGGCCGTCCGCCTGGGCGGGGATGGCGGTGAGCGCGGAAGCCGCGCCCGTCAGCGCGGCGGCCTGGAGGAGGGCGCAGCGGCGCCTTTCGTGATTAGCGTCTCTGATTAGCTAAGCGATCCTTAGTCCGGTTATGTTTTCCGGACTGGAGATGTGTTCCCATCGTGGTGGGGTGGCGTGGGCGTGCAGGTGGAAGCCCGCGCCCAGCGCCGCCCCTCTCGGCCGATGTCGCCGTCGGGTGGTGGGGGTGCTTGAGCTGATCGTGTGCACGGTGGTCGTGCGCACGCCCTGGTACCGGCGGGCTGCGCGGGGCAGCACGTGCTGGTCCGTGTGAGCGTGTCCCTCCGGACGCTGGCCCGCCGGCCCGGTGGGGCCGGGGGTGGAGGGTGCCCCGCGTCGCCTGGGCGCGGGGCGTGGGGATCGAGGCCGGGTGGGTCCGGTCTTGGACCGGTCGTTCCGGCGGGTCTGGGTGGTGGCCGGGGTGAGCACGGCTTGGGCTTCGAGTGAGCCGGCCAGGCTGCGGATGGCCAGGTGGCCGGTGTCGCGGTCGGTGACGGTTTTGCTCTGGTGGGTCAGGCCGCGGGCGGCGATCCGCTGCCAAGCGCCCTGGTCGCGGTCGCCCTGCCAGCCGCAGTCGGGGTTGGGGCACAGCGCCCACTTCCACCCCGGAGTGGCCGACCGGTCGGGGGCCTTGCAGTGCCGCAGCGGCACCAGGCACCGCGGGCAGTGCTTGGAGGTGTTCTTCGCCGGAACGGTGACCACGGCGACCCCCTGCTCGGTGGCCAGGTGCCGCATGTTGCCCATGATCTGCCCGCGCACGGCCTGAGACAGGCGAGTGTTGAGGGTGCGGCCCATGCCCTTGGCCTCCATCGACCGCAGATCCTCCACATAGATCACGGTCGCACCCGCGGCGATAGCCTGATCCACCGTCCACCGGGCCGCCGCCCAGGCCAGCGCATCGTTCAGGTTCGACCGGCGATCGGCCACCATGCGGCATTCGGCGGCTAGCACGGCGTGCCTGCCTGCCAGCGGATGGTCGGCGCGGCCGGCGATGAGCCGCTGGTAGGCCTCGGTCTTGGCGTGCAACTGTTCGCCTTGGCGGCGCAGCCGGTGCTGGCGGGCCATCACCCCGGCGGCCCGGAACTGGGCACCGGCCCCCAGTGCGGTGATACGGCCGTCGCCGTGACGGCGCACCACACCTGCACCGAGCAGGGTGTTCAGCCCCCAGTCCACCCCCAGGGCCACGGTGTGGCCGGTGCGGGACGCGGCGGGCACGGCGTGGGTGAACGCCACATCGGCGTGTACCGTGCCGCCGTGGGGGCGCAGGGTGGGCAGGTGCAGCACCGCCTCGGCGGGCACGGTGGGTGGCAGGGTGATCGGGCAGGCCACCCACCGCCAGTCGGCATACGAGCGCGGATCCGGGCGGGTGGGCAACTCCAACCGCAGCACCGCGCGGCCGCCGTCGTGCTCATGGCGTTCGAGGGTGGCCTGTTGCCGGTCCACCGCGGCCAGGATGAGCATCCGCGCCGCCCGTGGTGCGCTCTCCAACGCGAACACATCGGCGGGCAGATCGCCGTGCTCGCGGTTGAACGCGGCGATCTGCCGGGTCCGCGCCTTGATCACGCTGCCGGGCAGGTGACGCCCGGCGGGGATCGCCTCGCGCACCGCCTCCCACTCGGCCGCCGTGCGCTGGTCGGGGTCCGCGGGCCAGGTGGCCAGCACTCCCGCAGTCAGCTCGGCCCGCCACTGCGCGCCGCGCAGACTCCGCCCGGCCTGTTCCTGGGCCATGCGCACGATCCGGTCGTTGACCCGCACGCCCTGCGGCGCGCCGACGGTCCAGCCCAGCCGCCGCAGTGCCGTCCACGCCTGCGACGGCAGGCGTCGCCCGCCCGCGTCCACCCCGGAGGCCAGCCGTGCGACGTCGGCCCTGTTCCAGTGCTCGGCCAGTAGCACCGCTGTCATGCCGGACACCAGTTCCGCACACCAGCCGACGCGCCTGGCCAGCACGCCCGCAGGCACGAGCTCGCCGCTGTGTTCGTCCACGCCGCCGCGCAGCAGTGCGCGGGCACAGGCGGTCTGCGTGGTCTGGCCTGCGGCCAGCGGCGGCTTTCGCGTCACCGGCCGCCCTCGCCCTTGCGGTGTGCCCGCCTCGCGGGTTCGCTGGGCGCGGCCGGCGGACCCGATTGAGCGAACTCGCATCTCCGCACCCCTTCACCCCCGTTTTCACTCTGAGTGACCGTTAGACTACCATGCTTTGACCTCAGGGTCGAACACGTGAGCGATGCATGGATATCGGCGGGTGTTGACAGCCGGTCCTGTCTTCACCACCATTCCCGAATCACCACCATCATTCGGCAACACGCGGAAGCCTGGAGGCCCGGAACGGACGGGCGAGGCCTGCCGTGATCAAACAGCCTTGTCGCCGGAATACCGGCACGGGCACGGCGCCTTGTGCAGCGGGCTCAACCACCGCAGGATCGACGTGGAGCAGTTACGTGAGGTGCTGGCCAGGCTCCCGTTACCGCGCTGGCCGGACGGGCGAATCGTGCTGGCGGTGGATGTGTCCCCCTTGCTCCGCTCGGACGCGCCCTGCTCGGCCGAGCGGCTGTACTCATTCGTCGCAGCGCTGGAGATGGGCCGCAGTTCGTGGACGGCGCCGCTGGATGTGGTGCGGCTCCGGTGGTCACCGCGGGTTCGCGCCAGTCGGTGGGGTTGGCCAGGGCGAATTCGCCGCCGCGCTTGGGCGGCCGCCCGTTGGTTCCGTGACCGACACCATCCACTACGGCAAGGCTGAGGCGAACGCCTGTGACCGGCTCCATCCATGTGTAGATCAATCCGAATCCCGCTCACAGGCAAGGGAGAGGTCTGGCATGGCAGCAAAGTCGGGAATGTCGGCTGCGCCTCGGATATGTCGCTGGCCTAGATCAAGTGCTCCGCGGATTCGGGAGCCCGTGGACAACGGTCCGCGGGATTCCAGCAAGGCGCGGCGTGGACCCGATCAGGGCACTACGAGATGCCGCGGTAGAGGTCCCTGGTCATGGCGGTGATGCGCTTGACGGAGGCGCTCCACGTGCTGCCCGCCGGGTGCGTCGTGAGCACCGCCATGACGTACCGCTCCCCCTTGCCCACCAGCCCGGTCGTGTACAGCACGGGACGGCCGTAGTCGGGCACGCCCGAGCCGACGGCCCGCTGGGCGATCCACGAGACGGGCGCGCTGACCGCCCTGGCGTCACACCTGATCGGCGGCGTGGTGCCGAACCCCGACCAGCCCTGCTTGACCGCCCACGGCCGGGGCAGCGCGTCCGGGATCCCGAAGGTCTGATCGAAGCCGTCCGTGCCGCACGGCATGGCCCTGCGCAGGTGGCCCAGGATCGTGTCCCTGACCCGGGCGTCGGCGGTGTCCAGCAGGTAGCGGTACGTCCGGACGATGTCGTACGCGCTCAGCGAGCTGTACCCCCAGAAGCCGGGCCTGGACGCGGGCGGTGGCGCCGTGTCGGCCAGCCTCAGCTTGCGGGCCATCCGCACGATGATCTGCCCCTTGCCGCCCCGGTCCCAGAACGCCGAGGCCGCGTCGTCATCGCTGGACCGCAACATGACCTTCAGCAGCCTGGCGTCGGCGGCGGGCACGCTCTTGCGCCGCTCCAGGTAGTCGATCGCGATGAGGATCTTGACGACGGACGCCGAGCGGTAGGCGCGGTGCGCGTTGCGGGTGGCCACGATCTTGCCTGCCTGCCGGTCGAACACCACCCACGCCGCCGTGGTCCCGGCCGGAACGCGCGGTGGGGCGGTCGCGGCGGCCTGAGCGGGCGTGGCGAGGGCGGCGACGACGAGGGGCACTGCGGCCCAGGGCTTCATACGCACGCGCCTATAAGTACCAGATTCTCCTGTCCAACTCTTGACCTCCCAACAGAACCGGGTATAAACACAGATGAAACCAACACGAAACGGCGGTGAATCAACATCATGTACGCGGAGGAGCGGCAGCAGGAGATCCTGCGGAGAGCGCGTGCCACAGGCCGCGTCGACGTGGTGACGCTGGCCGCCGATCTCGACGTGACCACCGAGACGATCCGCCGCGACCTGACGTCGCTGGAGCGGGCGGGTGTGCTGCGCCGCGTGCACGGCGGCGCGATCCCCGTGGAGCGGCTGGGCTTCGAGCCCGCGCTGGCCGCCCGCGACGAGCTGATGACGGCCGAGAAGGAGCGCATCGCCAAGGCGGCGCTGGCCGAGCTGCCCGAGGACGGATCGGTCATCATCGACGCGGGCACCACGACGGGCCGGCTGGTCCAGGTGCTGCCCGCCGACCGCGAGCTCACCGTCGTGGTGAACTCGCCGCCGCTGGCCACGGTCCTGGCCGCCCGCCCCAACCTGCACGTGATCATGCTGGGCGGGCGGCTGCGCGGCAAGACGCTCGCCACGGTCGACGACTGGGCGCTGCGCCCGCTCGCGCACCTCAACGTGGACGTCGCGTTCATCGGCACCAACGGCTGCTCGCCGGCCCGGGGACTGACCACGCCGGACCCGGCCGAGGCGGCGATCAAGCGGGCCATGGTCAAGGCCGCGCAGCGCAGCGTGCTCCTGGCCGACCACACGAAGTTCTCCAACACCTACCTGGCCACGTTCGCCGAGCTGAGCCAGATCGACGTGGTGATCAGCGACACCGGGCTGGACGTCACGCTCGCCGCCGACGTGGCGGCGGCGGGGCCGGAGGTGATCAGGGCGTGATCCTCACCCTGACGCTCAACCCCAGCCTGGACCGCACGATCGAGATCGGCGCGCTGGACCGGGGCGCGGTCATCCGCGCCGCCGCCGCTCACCTGGATCCGGGCGGCAAGGGCGTGAACGTCTCGCGCGCCCTGCTGGCCAACCGGGTCGCCTCGCGCGCGGTGGTGCCGTTCGGCGGGGACGAGGGCAGGCAGCTCGTCCGCCTCCTCGCCGCCCAGGGGCTCGACATGGTCACCGTCCCGGTGGCCGGCCCGACCCGGTCGAACGTCACGCTCGCCGAGCCCGACGGCACCACCACCAAGATCAACGAGCCGGGCACGGCCCTGTCGCCCGGCGAGCTGGACACGATCGCGGAGGCGGTGCTGGCCTCCGCGCACGAGGCGGACTGGGTGGTCGCCTCCGGCAGCCTGCCTCCCGAGGTGCCCGCCGACGTCTACGCCCGGTTGTGCCTCAGGTTCGCCGAGGCGGGCATCCTTGTGGCGGTCGACACCAGCGGGCCCGCCCTGTCGTGCGCGCTCGGCGCGGCGCCGGCCCTGGTCAAGCCGAACGTGGAGGAGCTCGCCGCGGCCACCGGCATGCCCATCCACTGCCTGGGCGACGTGGTGAAGGCCGCGGGCAAGCTGCGGGCGGCGGGCGCGCGCACGGTGCTGGCCAGCCTGGGCGCCGACGGCGCGGTGCTGGTCGAGGAGTCCGGCATCTGGTACGGCGAGGCGCCGGTGACCGAGCCCCGCAGCTCCGTCGGCGCGGGCGACGCCATGCTGGCCGGGTTCCTAGCGGAGGGCGGCCACGGGCCTGACGCGCTGGCGCGGGCCCTGGCCTGGGGCGCCGCCGCGGTGCGCCTGCCCGGAAGCCGCATGCCGGGACCCGCCGACATCGACCTCGGCGCCGTCACCGTCCACCAGCCCGACCCGGCCCGCCTCCTCACCTCGACCCCGCCCGCTCCTCCCCTCTAGCCGGCAAAGCCGCTGATTCTCTGCACAACCCCCCGAAGGAGCTAGTCCCATGGCCGACACTTACACACCTCCGGTCACCGGAACCGGCGTCAAGGCCACCATCCAGCGCATCGGCGGCCACCTGGCCGGCATGATCATGCCGAACATCGGCGCGTTCATCGCCTGGGGCCTGATCACGGCGCTGTTCATCCCGACCGGCTGGCTGCCGAACGAGGACCTCGCCAAGATGGTCGGCCCGATCATCTCCACCCTGTTGCCGGTCCTCATCGCCTACACCGGCGGGCGGATGGTGCACGGACAGCGCGGCGCCGTCGTCGGCGCGGTGGCGGTGATGGGCGTCGTGGTCGGCACGGAGGCCCCGATGTTCCTGGGCGCCATGATCATCGGCCCGCTCACCGCCCTGATCCTGAAATATGTGGACAAGTTCACGGAGGCGCGGACCAAGGCCGGGTTCGAGATGCTGGTGGACAACTTCTCCGCCGGCATCGTGGGCGGCGCGATGGCGATCGTCGGATTCCTCGGCATCGGGCCCATCGTGCAGGCGGTCACCACGGCCGCGGGCAACGCCGTGGAGTGGCTGATCACCAACAACCTGCTGCCCGTGGCGTCCGTACTCATCGAGCCGGCCAAGGTGCTGTTCCTGAACAACGCCATCAACCACGGCGTGCTCAGCCCGCTGGGTGTCGCGCAGGCGGCCGAGCAGGGCAAGTCGATCCTGTTCATGCTCGAGTCGAACCCGGGGCCCGGGCTGGGGCTGCTGCTGGCGTACCTGCTGTTCGGGCCGCGCGAGCTGCGGCCGAGCACGCCCGCCGCGATGATCATCCACTTCTTCGGCGGCATCCACGAGATCTACTTCCCGTACGTTCTCATGAAGCCGCGCCTCATCGCGGCCGTCATCGCGGGCGGCGCGGCCGGGGTGTTCACGTTCATGATCACCGGGGCCGGCCTGGTCGCCACCCCGTCGCCGGGCAGCATCTTCGCCTACCTGGCGGTCACGCCGAAGGGCGGCTGGCTGGGCTCGAGCCTCGGGATCCTCGTGGCCACGGCCGTGTCGTTCGCCGTCGCCGCCCTCCTGCTCGGCTTCGGCAGGGGCGAGAAGGCCGCCGATGAGGAAGTTTCCAGCACCGAACCCGCCACCAAGGAGGCCTGAGCCATGGACGCCAAGGACATCCGAAAGATCATCGTCGCCTGCGACGCCGGGATGGGCAGCAGCGTGATGCTCGCCTCCACGCTGCGCAAGCAGCTCAAGGACAGCGGCGTCATCGTGGAGCACACGCCGGTCAACTCCATCCCGGACGACGCCGATGTGGTGCTGTGCCATGCCGGGCTGGCCGCCCGCGCCAGGGCCGCCGCTCCGGGGAAGCTGCTGGTGCCGTTCCAGATCTTCCTCGGCGACCCGGCGGTGACCAGGCTGGTCAACACCATCAAGAACGGCGGCACCGTCGATGCGTGACGACCTGCTCGACCCGCGGGCGGTGCGGCTGCACGAGAGCGCCGCCGACCGCGACGCGGCCATCCGCCTCTGCGGCCGGGTGCTGGTCGAGGTGGGGGCGGTCGCGGAGCCGTACGTCGAGGCGATGCTCGAACGGGAGCGGTCGATCTCCACCTACGTCGGCGAGGGTGTCGCCATCCCGCACGGGACGGACGCGTCCAAGGAGGACATCAAGCGGGACGCCATCTGCGTCGTGCGGTTCCCCGGCGGCGTGGACTGGGACGGCGAGCAGGTCACGCTCTGCGTCGGCATCGCCGCCAGGGAGGGCGGCCACGTGCCGCTGCTGGCGGCGCTGGCCGAGATCCTGCTCGACCCCGACCGCGCCCGGGCCCTCCGCGAGGCGAGCGAGGTTTCACAGGTGATGAAGGAGCTCGTATGAAAGTCGCCAGATTCCACGCCCCGGGCGACATCAGGATCGAGGACGCGCCCGAACCCGTGGCGGGGCCGGGCGAGCTGAAGATCCGGGTACGCAACTGCTCGACCTGCGGCACCGACGCCAAGATCTACAAGTTCGGGCACCACCACATCAGGCCGCCGCGGGTGATGGGGCACGAGATCGCCGGCGAGGTCGTGGACACCGGCGCCCGGGTGCAGGTGATCGCCGCCATCCCGTGCGGCGCGTGCGCCGAGTGCCTGCGCGGCCGCCAGACGGTCTGCCCGAACCAGGAGTCGATGGGCTACCACTACGACGGCGGCTTCGCCGAGTACATGATCATCCCGGCGAAGGTGCTCGCCGTCGACGGCGTCAACGCCATCCCCGACGGAGTCGGCTTCGCCGAGGCGTCGGTCGCCGAGCCCCTGGCCTGCGTGCTGAACGGGCAGGAGCTGGCGGGCGTCGGCGCGGGCGACGACGTGGTGGTGATGGGCGCGGGCCCGATCGGCTGCCTGCACGTCCGGCTGGCGCGGGCGCGCGGCGCCGCCCGCGTGTTCCTCGTGGACGTCAACGCGCAGCGCCTGGCCATGGCCGCCGAACTGGTGAGCCCGGACGCCGCCATCGACGCCGACCCCGTCGAGCAGGTGCTGAAGCTGACCGGCGGGCGCGGCGCCGACGTGGTGATCACGGCGGCGGCGTCGGGGGCGGCGCAGGAGCAGGCGGTGCGGATGGCGGCCAGGCAGGGCCGGATCAGCTTCTTCGGCGGCCTGCCCAAGGACGACCCGATCATCGCGCTGGACTCCAACCTGGTTCATTACCGCGAGCTGACGATCGTCGGCGCGAACGGCTCCAGCCCCGCCCACAACGCCGCGGCGCTGGGGCTGGTGGCCGAGGGGGCCGTCGTGGTCTCCGACCTGATCACCCACCGGCTGCCGCTCCCCCGGGTGCTCGACGGGATCGACCTCGTCAGCCGGGGCGCGGCCATCAAGGTCACGATCGAACCGTAAGGAGACGCTCTGATGGCACATCGAACGGTCGCCGTGGCCTCGGCCAGCGGCCTGCACGCCCGGCCCGCCAAGCTCTTCGTCCAGGAGGCGGTGCGGCTCGGGGTGCCCGTGACGGTGCGGCTCGGCGAGAAGGCCGTGCCGGCCAAGAGCATGCTGGGAGTGTTGTCGCTGGGGGCCGTCCAGGGGACGGAGGTGACGCTGGAGGCGGACGGGCCGGGGGCCGAGGAGGCGCTGGACGCGCTGGCGTCGCTGCTCTCGCGCGACCTGGACGCGGAAGAGGCCCTCGATGCCTGACACCCCGCTCCGGCCCGGCGTCGCGGAGCCTGGACCAGGAGCCCGTGCCGGCGGCTCCCGTCCTGACAGCGGCCCCTGGACGGGGGCCGGCGGGCGGCTCACCGGACTCGGCGTCAGCCAGGGCCGGGCGGCGGGCCCGGTGATCCGGATGGCCGGGCCGCCGCGGCTGCCCGCCCCCCATCCGGTCGCCGACCCCGGCGCCGAGGCGGCCATCGTCGTCAAGGCCCTGGGGGCGGTGGCCGCCGACCTCGCCCAGCGGGCCACCGGCGCGCAGGGGGAGGCCGCCGAGATCCTCGAGGCGCTCGCCATGATCGCCGACGACCCGATGCTGCGGGAGGAGGCCGAGGGAAAGGCACGCAGCGGCCTGGACGCGGCCCACGCCCTGGACGCGGCCTTCGCCCATCACCTGGACGCCCTCGCCGCGCTGGGCGGCTACCTGGCCGAGCGGGCCGCCGACCTGGACGACCTCAAGCATCGCGCGGTGGCGTTCGCGCTCGGCCTGCCCATGCCGGGGCTTCCCTCCCCCGGCCACCCGTACGTGCTGGTGGCCGCGGACCTCTCCCCCGCCGACACCGCCGGCCTGGGCGACGACGTGCTGGCACTGGTCACCGAGCGGGGCGGGCCGACCAGCCACACCGCGATCCTGGCCCGCGGCCGGGGGCTGCCCGCGGTGGTGGCCTGCCCGGAGATCGCCGGCGTCCCCGACGGCACCATCGTGGGCGTCGACGGCACGACCGGCGAGATCGCCCTCGGCCTGTCCGCCGCGGAGGCGGCCGAGGTCGGGGAGCGCGACCGCGCCGAGAAGGCCAGATTGGCGGCGAGCCACGGCCCCGGCAGGACCGCCGACGGCCACCCTGTCAAGCTCTTACTCAACGTCGGCTCGGCCGCGGACCTGCGCCCGGGCGCGGAGGGCGTCGGGCTGTTCCGCACGGAGTTCCTGTTCCTGGACCGCAGGCAGGCGCCCTCGTTCGAGGAGCAGGTCGCGGCCTACACCGAGGTGTTCACGCAGGCCGAGACGGTCATCGTGCGCACGCTGGACGCCGGCACCGACAAGCCGCTGCCCTTCCTGGGACTGCCCGGGGAGCCGAACCCCGCCCTGGGCGTGCGCGGCCTGCGGGTGGACCGGGTGCTCCCGGACGTGCTGGACACGCAGCTCGACGCGATCGCCGAGGCGGCCAGGGCCGCGGGCGCGCAGGCGTGGGTGATGGCGCCCATGGTCACCACGATGGGCGAGGCGTCCGGCTTCGCCCGTCGCGCCCGCGCCAAGGGCATTGCCAGAGTCGGGGTGATGGTGGAGGTGCCGGCGGCGGCGCTGCGGGCCCGGCGGTTGCTGCAGGAGGTGGACTTCCTCAGCATCGGCACCAATGACCTGGCCCAGTACACCTTCGCCGCCGATCGCCAGCACTCCTCCCTGGCCGATCTCCTCGACCCTCGTCAACCGGCCCTCTTGGAGCTGATCGCGATGTGCGCGGAGGCGGGGCGGGAGGCGGGCAAGCCGGTCGGCGTGTGCGGGGAGGCCGCCGGCGACCCGCTGCTGGCGCCCCTGCTGGTGGGGCTGGGGGTGACGAGCCTGTCCATGGCCCCGGTGTGCGTTCCCGCGGTCCGGGAGGCCTTGGCGGCCCTCACCCTGCAGGAGTGCCGGGAACGCGCCCATGCGGCGCTCGCCTAGCGGCGCGCGCCGACCACTACTCCTGCGAGGAGCGCGGTCACCGTCACAGCTTGACGAGTTTGGCGTAGGGCGCGTTGATGCGGCGCGTCTCCGCACCGAAATCAACGAGGACAGCCACATCCTGCTCGACGGCGATGACGCGGCCGAGGCCGTATTTGTCGTGGCTGGCCTGGTCCCCCACGGCGAACTGCTCGACGGGAGGTGGTGGTGGCGGCTCGCCAACGTTGAAGGGGCTTCCTGGCAGGCGTCGCCGGGCCGCGGCGTGAGGTCTCATTGGTATCAGTATGCGCCCTGCTGACGAATAAAGCGACCGGAGCCGGAGGAGACGGCACGAAAGCACGGATGTGCGGGGGGAGCCGGGGACGCGCCAAATCCGGGCCCGCAGCGGTGCGGGCCCGGATTCATGACATGTGCCAGGTCAGGCGGCGACGATGTTCTCCGCCTGCAGACCCTTCTGGCCCTGGACGACGTCGAAGGACACCTTCTGGCCCTCGTGCAGCTCCCGGTAGCCGCCGCTGGCGACGATGTTGGAGTAGTGCGCGAAGACGTCGGGGCCGTCGTTGTCCTGAGCGATGAAGCCGAAGCCCTTTTCGGCGTTGAACCACTTCACGGTTCCGGTTGCCATATCGATCTCCTCGAGATGTGTGCAGGAAACGCAATTCGCACCGTGCGAATTGCCGTGTCGCCGCGATGAGCCCATCCGGAGATGACCGGAAAACAAAAACGCGCCTGAAGATCACAGTCTGTCAGGCGCGCACAAAGTCTTTATGGGTACCACAACTACAACTGCAGTTCAGTCTAGCACACGTTTCGGGTCCACCGCCCTGAGCCGGAGCTGGTCGTTCTCGACGTCGACCGTCACCCTGCCGCCCTCGGACACCTCGCCGGTCAGCAACATCGTGGACAGCCGGTTGTCCAGCTCCCGCTGCACCGTCCGCCGCAGCGGCCGGGCCCCGAACTCCGGCTGGTAGCCGCGCTGCGCCAGCCAGTCCTTGGCCGGGTCCGTGACCTCCAGCGTGACGTCCTGTCCGCGGAGCCGCTGCCGGGTGCGCTCCAGCATCAGGTCCACGATCCGGCGCAGCTGCTCGCGCTCCAGCCGCTTGAAGACGATCGTCTCGTCGATGCGGTTGAGCAGCTCCGGCCGCAGGGAGCGGCGCAGCAGGTCCATGAGCCGGCTCTCGAGCTGCGCGGGGTCGGCGGTGGACTCCAGGATGAGCTGGGCGCCGAGGTTGCTGGTCATGATGACGATCGTGTTGGTGAAGTCCACCGTGCGGCCGTGCCCGTCGGTGAGGCGGCCGTCGTCGAGCATCTGCAGCAGGATGTTCATGACGTCCGGGTGGGCCTTCTCGACCTCGTCCAGGAGGATCACGCCGTGCGGGCGGCGGCGTACGGCTTCGGTGAGCTGGCCCGCCTCCTCGTACCCGACGTATCCGGGCGGCGCGCCGATGAGGCGCGAGAGCGTGTGCCGCTCCTGGTACTCGCTCATGTCGATGCTCACCATGTGCTCCTCGCCGCCGAACAGGGCCGCGGCGAGCGCCCTGGCCAGCTCGGTCTTGCCGACGCCCGTGGGGCCGAGGAACAGGAAGCTGCCGATGGGCCGGTTGGGGTCCGACAGTCCCGCCCGCGCCCTGCGTACCGCCTCCGCGATCGCGGTCACCGCCTCGTCCTGGCCGATCACGCGCTGGTGCAGGTGCTCTTCGAGGCGCATGAGCCGGTCGCGTTCCTGCTCGGTGAGCTGGGTGACCGGGATGCCGGTGCGGCGGGAGACGACCTCGGCGATGTCCTCCACCATGACCTGCGGCACGGTGTCCGTGCCCTGCCTGGCGCGCTGCAGCTCCGGCCGGACCTTGTCGATCTCCCTGGTCAGGTCCTTGGCCCGGTCGAAGTCGTCGGCGGCGACGGCCTGGTCCTTGTCGCGGCGCAGCGAGTCCAGGCGTTCCTCCAGCTCCCGCACGTCGCTGCCGGGGGTGCGCGAGCGCAGCCGCACCCTGGCCGCGGACTGGTCCATCAGGTCGATGGCCTTGTCGGGCAGGAAGCGGTCGGAGATGTAGCGGGCCGACAGGGTCGCGGCGGCGTCCAGGGCCTCGTCGGTGATGCGGACCTGGTGGTGGGCCTCGTACGCGTCGCGCAGCCCCGCCAGGATCTCCACCGTCTCCTCCACGGTCGGCTCGGCGACCAGGATCGGCTGGAAGCGGCGTTCGAGTGCCGCGTCCTTCTCGATGTTCTTGCGGTATTCGTCGATCGTGGTGGCGGCGACGACGTGCAGCTCGCCGCGGGCCAGGGCGGGCTTGAGGATGTTCGCCGCGTCCATGCCGCCCTCGGCGGCGCCGGCGCCGACCAGGTTGTGCACCTCGTCGATGAAGACGATGATCTCGTCGGCGTGCTCGCGCACCTCGTCGATGACCTTCTTGATGCGTTCCTCGAACTCGCCGCGGTATTTCGTCCCGGCCACCATCCCGGTCAGGTCGAGGGCGACCACGCGGCGGTCCTTGAGCGGGTCGGGGACGCTGCCGTTGACGATGCGCTGGGCGATGCCCTCGACGATCGCGGTCTTGCCGACGCCGGGCTCGCCGATGAGGCACGGGTTGTTCTTGGTGCGGCGCGACAGCACCTCGATGGACTGCTCGATCTCGTCCTCACGGCCGACGACCGGGTCGATCTTGCCTTGGCGGGCCTGCTCCGTGATGTCCCGGCCGTACTCGTCCAGCGAGGGCGTGTTCGTCGCGCGGCGGGCTTCGCCTCGGCGGGCCGGGCCCGCCATGATGGCCTGCTGCAGCTCGTTCGCCGAGACGCCCTGCTCCTGCAGGATGCGGGCGGCGCTGGAGTCCTGGTTGGCGGCCACCGCGAGCAGCAGGTGCTCGGGACCGATGTAGGAGGACTGGAGGGCGCGGGAGATGCGCTGGGCGTCGAGGATGGCGCGTTTGGCGGCGGGCGAGAGGGTCGTGGGCGGCTCGGCGGGCAGGCCGGGGCCGCTCATCTCGTCGATGCGGTCACGCAGCCGGCCCAGGTCCACCCCGGCGGTACGCAGCATGGCCTGAGTGGCGTCGTCGTCGATCAGCGCGTCCAGCAGGTCGAGCACGTCGAGGTCCGGCGCGCCGCGCTGCCCGGCCGCCTCCAGCGCGCGCCGCAGCACCTCCCGGGCCGAGGCGCTCAGGAGCTTGCCCACGTCCACCCGCTGCACGCTGGGCCGGGTGGGCGGCCAGCCCTCCATGCCGCCGAACACCCGGCCCGTGAGCTCCTCGAACCCTCTGAACGGATCTCCACCGAAAAACGACCTGAACGGCATGTCCGCCATCGAATGCCCCCTCTACCCTCCAGGGGACACCTAGCCATCCAGGCCGCAAGCGATAGCCAGTAATCAGCAAGTATCAGGTCAGGGGCCGCCGGCGCAGGCTCGCCTCGGCCAGCTGCGGCGGCTGCCAGCCCGCGTCGGCCGGGTTGAGCGTGACGCCGGGCGCGACGATCTCGTCGATCCGGTCGAGCACGTCGTCGCTCAGCCGCACGTCGGCGGCGGTGAGCTGGCTCTCCAGGTGCTCCATGGTGCGCGGCCCGATGATCGCCGAGGTCACGGCCCGGTGCCGGGTCGTGAACGCGATCGACAACTCGATCAGCGTGATCCCGGCCTCCTCGGCCAGCACGGCGAGTTTCTCGACCGCGTCGAGCTTGCGCTGGTTGACCTCCTGCGTCATGTCGTAGCGGTCGGGCAGCCGCTGCGCCCTGCGGGTCTGCGGCACGTCCTGGCCCTTGCGGTAGTGGCCGCTCAGCCAGCCGCCGGCGGGCGGGCTCCAGACGATGACGCCCATGCCGTACTTCTCGGCCACGGGCAGCACGCCGGCCTCGATGCCGCGCACGAGCGGCGAGTACGGCGGCTGCTCGCACACGAACCGCTCCAGCCCGCGCCGGTCCGACGCCCACTGCGCCTCGACGATCTGGTGGGCGGGGAAGGTGGAGCTGCCGAGGTAGCGGACCTTGCTCTGGCGGACGAGGTCGGTGAGCGCGCCGAGGGTCTCCTCGATGTCGGTGTCCGGGTCGGGGCGGTGGATCTGGTAGAGATCGATCCAGTCGGTGCCTAGCCGCCTCAGGCTGTCGCTGGTCGCGTCTCGCGGGGATTACGTCAACACAGTTGCTCGCCGCACGGAAAGGCGGGAGTTGCCCCGCTCGTTGGGCCCCTCCCCCATGACGCCGTGGCACTTCGTGGCCAGCACCACCTGGTCCCGCTTGCCGGACTTGGCGAGCGCTTGGCCGACGAACTCCTCCGACTGCCCCTGCGAGTAGACGTCGGCGGTGTCGATGAAGTTGACCCCCGCGTCCAGCGCCCGGTCGATGATCCGGGCCGACTCGCCGGGATCGGACTCCCCCCACCAGCCGAACATCATCGCGCCCAGGCAGAGCGGACTGACCTTGAGTCCGGTACGTCCGAGTACACGATATTCAGTCATGGTTCTCACTCTGTCGCGACGAGGGTGCGGATGGGCGTCGCGCCCGAGACGAGTTCCAGGGTCCGGCCGGCCGTGCCCGGGTTGTCGAGCAGCGCCATGATCACGGCGGCCACGTCGTCGCGCGGCACCGACCCGGGCGGCACCTCGGGCGCCAGCCGGACCAGGCCCGTGCCCGGCTCGTCGGTCAGGCGGCCCGGGCGGACGATCGTCCAGGCCAGGCCGTCGCGGCGGCGCAGGTCCTCCTCGGCGGCGGTCTTGGCGTCGATGTACGCGGCCCACACCTCGTCCCGGCCCGGCGCCGGCGGCTTGCCCGCACCCATGGAGGAGATCTGGATGAAGCGCCCCACTCCCGCTCTTTCCGCAGCGTCGGCGAGCAGCACGGACGCGGCCCGGTCCACGGTGTCCTTGCGTGCCGCGCCGCTGCCGGGTCCCGCGCCCGCGGCGAACACCACGGCGTCCGCGCCGCGCACGATCTCCGTCACCTCGTCCAGGCTCGCCTTCTCCAGGTCGCAGACCACGGCCTCGGCTCCGGTGGCCTCGACATCGGCGACGTGGGCAGGGTTGCGCACCAGGCCGACCGCGCCGGACTTGAGGCGCTCCGCCAGCCGCAGCCCGATCTTCCCATGACCACCTGCAATGATGATCCGCATATCCCCATGGTGTCATGGACCCCATGAGCGACTTCCCGCAAGCTCCGACGCCCGCCTTCCTCTTCGACCTTGACGGCACCTTGATCGACAGCGTTTACCAGCACGTCATCGCCTGGCGGCAGGCGTTGTCGAGCATGGGGATCGACCTGTCGGTGTGGCGCATCCACCGGCGTATCGGCATGAGCGGCGGGCTGTTCGTCAGCGCGCTGCTGCGCGAGACCGGGCTGAAGCTGTCGCGGGAGCAGATCGACCAGCTGCAGACCACGCACATGGAGGCGTACGAGCAGCAGGTCCACTCCGTCAAGCCGCTGCCCGGCGCGGCCGAGCTGCTGTCGGAGCTCAGCACGCGCGGCGTGCCGTGGGCGATCGCGACCAGTGGGTATGCGCGCACGGCCAGGCTGGCGCCAGGCTCATAACGGTGAGCAACGATGGCGACGAAGTCCCCGCGAGACGCGACCAGCGACATACCGATGATCACGCGCGACATGGTGCGGCGTGCGAAGCCCGACCCCGACCTGTTCCTCGCCGGGGCGGACCTGGTGCGTGTGGATCCGCGGCATGCCATGGTGGTGGGCGACAGCGTCTGGGACCTGCTCGCCGCCCGCCGGGCCGGCGCGCTCGGGATCGGACTCCTGTCGGGAGGGTATGGGAGGGACGAGCTCGAACGTGCGGGAGCCTTCAGGGTGTACGCCGATCCGGCGGACATGCTGGCCAGGCTTGACGAACTCGGCGTGCGTTTCGATTAAAGGGAATATCCCCCCGAACTCCCGGGCTGGATCAGGCGTATTCCCCATAAAGGAGCTTGAAAATGGACTTGGCAGACATCGGCGTCACGGGCCTGGCCACCATGGGGCGCAACCTGGCACGCAATCTCGCCAGGCACGGCTACGCGGTGGCCGTGCACAACCGGACGTACGGCCGTACCCAGCAGCTGGTCAAGGAGTTCGGCGGGGAGGGCACGTTCGTGCCGTCCGAGGACCTCGCCGCCTTCGTGGCCTCGCTGAAGCGGCCCCGGCGGGCGATCATCATGGTCAAGGCGGGTGCGGGCACCGACGCGGTGATCGACCAGCTCGCCAACCTGATGGAGCCGGGCGACATGATCGTCGACGGCGGCAACGCGCACTTCGAGGACACCCGCCGGCGCGAGGCCGCGCTGCGTGAGCGGGGCATCCACTTCGTCGGCACCGGCATCTCCGGCGGCGAGGAGGGCGCGCTGCACGGCCCGAGCATCATGCCGGGCGGGTCGAAGGAGTCGTGGGAGGCGCTCGGCCCGATCCTGCAGGACATCGCGGCCAACGTGGACGGGGTGCCGTGCTCGGTGCACGTCGGCCCGGACGGCGCGGGGCACTTCGTGAAGATGGTGCACAACGGCATCGAGTACTCGGACATGCAGCTCATCGCCGAGTCGTACGACCTGCTGCGTCAGGCCCTGGGCGCGACTCCGGCCGAGCTGGCCGAGGTGTTCAGGGAGTGGAACCGCGGCGATCTGGACTCCTACCTGATCGAGATCACCGCCGAGGTGCTCGAGCAGGTGGACGCCGAGACGGGCAAGCCGTTCGTGGACGTCGTGGTCGATCAGGCCGAGCAGAAGGGCACCGGCCGCTGGACCGTGCAGAGCGCGCTCGACCTCGGCGTCCCGGTGACGGGCATCGCTGAGGCGACGTTCGCCCGGGCGCTGTCCGGGCACCCGGAGCAGCGGGCCGCCGCCGCGTCGCTGGCGGGGCCGAAGTTGTCCGGGGTCGGCGGGCGGGAGCTCATCGAGGACGTGCGGCAGGCACTGTACGCGTCCAAGATCGTGGCGTACGCGCAGGGCTTCGACCAGATGGCGGCCGCCTCGAAGGAGTACGGCTGGGACCTGGACCTGGGCGCCATGGCCACCATCTGGCGGGGCGGCTGCATCATCAGGGCCAAGTTCCTGGACCGGATCCGCTCCGCCTACGACGCCAACCCGAACCTGCCGACGCTGCTGGCCGACCCCGCGTTCGCGGCGGCGCTGGACGCGGCGCAGGAGGCGTGGCGGCGGGTGGTCACCACGGCGGTGCAGATCGGCGTGCCCACGCCGGGCTTCTCCTCGGCGCTGGCCTACTACGACGGGCTGCGGCGCGACCGGCTGCCGGCGGCGCTGGTGCAGGGGTTGCGCGACTTCTTCGGCGCGCACACCTACCACCGGGTGGACAAGGAGGGCTCCTTCCACACCGACTGGTCCGGCGACCGCGCCGAACACCCGGCCTAGCCGCGGTGCGGCCCGCTCCGCGCGGAGCGGGCCGCCATCACCATCTCAGGCCGGCCGTCGTGAAGAACCACAGCGACGAGGTCACCCAGAGGGCCACCAGCGCCGTGAAGGCCAGCCCGCCCAGGATGGGGAAGGCCCACGGGGGAATCCCGCGCCGGGACAGGGCCAGCATCTTGGTGGTGAAGATCCCGTAGAAGAAGCAGCCCGCCAGGGAGTGGACCAGCACGCGGGTGTCGTCGTAGCGCGCCCCCAGGGCGTACAGGCAGTGGAAGGCGACCGGCAGCGTCAGCAGGAACGCCAGCCGGCCCGACCAGCGGTGCAGGCCATAGACCCACGGGATGTCCAGCCGGATCCGGCCCCACATCACCAGGGAGGAGAAGAGCTGGACCCCGGCGAGGAGGAACGCGCCCGTGGTCAGCCAGGCCTTCATCGGCAGCGCGCCGGAGAAGCCCGCGACGCCGACGGCGAAGCCGGTGGGCTGGTGCAGCGTGCCGTAGCGGCCGAGGGCGACGGCGACGAGAGCGCCCACGCCGAGGGGCAGGAGCAGCAGGATGGTGCCCGGGCCGGACCGGCGGGTGACTTCGGTGTCGTACATCAGAGGCCTCCCATGAATGCGTCCACGTCCTCAGGGGTGATCACCGCGCCCTTGATCACCGTGGCCTGCCCGGGCTCGGGGATCTCCGCGGTGACCAGTGCGCCGTCCAGGGTCACGGCGCCGACTCTGCTGCCGTCCGGCAGGTAGATCCATCCGGCCACCAGCTTCGCGCCCCGGACCAGCGCCGTCGCCCGGTAGAGGCCCGACGGCTTGCGCACCGTCGGCGCGGTGAAGTCCCAGCGCCGATCGCCGATTGACAGTTCGCCGACGGCCGCGCCATCGGCGATCTCGGCGCTCACGTCGGCGCCGCCGAAGCCGTCCAGGGTCAGGATCCCGCCGTCGGCCGTGCCCTGGAACCAGGCTTCGGTTTGGCCGTCGCAGAAGTACGCGATCGCCTTGGCACCGCGAACGGAGATCGCCAAGAGCCCGCGGCTGCCCCGGACCCGGGTCGCGTAGTCGGCGCGGACGACCCCGGTCGCGGGTGCGGCGCTCGGGCTGCCGGTCGGGGTCTGGGCAGGTTCTTGCGGTCCGGCCGCCGGGTAGTCCTCGCCCGCGGTGCCGGTCGGCGTCGGGTTCTCCATGGACGCCGAGGTCATGCCGCCGGACTGGGGTGGTGCGGGCGACTCGGCGAGGCTGAGCGACACCAGGGCGGCCGTGGTCGCCATGCCCGCCAGCAACGTGAGGATGGGGCCTGGCCTCGTCATGGTCTCCCGCCTTTGATCCGTTGAAGCCTCTGCCAGTGCGTACGCGGGAAACGCGCCCGCGGTTCACTGATCCGGACCCCTTCGTCACAGAAGGGATGTCACCGCTGTACGGCGATGGCCGGTGGCAGCATCATGGACCTTATGATCGTTCGCACGTGGCGGGGCTGGACGCGATCGAGCGACGCGAAGGCCTACGAGGCCTATCTGCTGCGCACCGGCTTCGCCGGATACACCTCGACTCCGGGCAACCGGGGCGCCTACTTCACCAGGCGCGACGCAGGCGACAGGACCGAGTTCTTCTTGATCTCCCTGTGGGAGTCGTGGGACGCGATCAAGGCGTTCGCGGGGGACGATCCGGGCAGGGCGGTCTTCTATCCCGAGGACGACGCGTTCCTGGTCGACCGGGAACGGACCGTCGACCACTACGAGGTGTTCGCCGAAGCCTGACGGGCTCCGGGGCACAGCCGGGTCAGCGGCCGACGATGCCGGCCGGGTTGGCCACCGCCGTCACCGTGCAGAAGCCGATCGGCCCGGTCGTGTCGTGCAGGGTGACCTGGCCGGTGGCGACGCCGGCCGCGTTCACGTGTCCCGTGGCCTCGATGCCGAGGACGTCGCCGTCCGGGAGGCGGGCGAGGGTCAGCGTGTAATCAGCGTTGATGAAACGCAGCCCGTCCGTTCCGGCGTTGCTGAGCGGGCTGGCGAAGTCGGCGGCCAGTGCCGCCCGGACGAACGGCGACACCGCTTCCTCGTCCACCAGCGGATATGTCTCCCGCATCCATGCCCGCCCCGGCCCAGGGGCGCCCCATTCGGTCAGCCGCCACAGGTCGAACGGCGGTCTCCACCCGGTCCACTCGGCCGGCGGCCCGTCCGGCGCGGGCTCGTCCCAGGTGGGCGTGACGAGGGTCTGCGGGCCGCCTGGCGGCTCGCTCTGCCGCAGCAGCACGGCGCTGGCCCGCCCGATCACCCCCTGCTCGGTGGAGATGACGGCGTCGGCGACCCGAATCCGGCGCCCGTCCCTGACCAGGGTGGTCTCCACGGTGACGGGCAACATCGGGCTGTTGCGGAACAGGTCGACGGTCAGCCGGGCGAAGTGCAGGCCCGGCTCGCCGTGAGCCTCCTCGAGGGCGCGGGCGGCGAGCCCGCCGAGGAGGCGGCCGTGGAGCATGTCGGGGGACCAGGGGCCGCGGGCGTGCGGCGAGGGGATCAACTCGCCCTGCTTCCGGGTGAAGAACGCTGACGTCGACGACACAGAATCAGATTCTAGAGGAGAGCAGGCGCTGCCCGAGGATGTGCAGCCTTTCCTTCAGCTCGACCGGTTCGAGCACCTCGAAGTCGACGTCGAGGAAGGCCACGACCACTGGCATGAGGTGGAGGTCGTCACCGCGGAGGGTGAGCACACAGGAGTGCTCGTCCACGGCCTCCACCGTGCCGGCCGTCCGGTCGGCGATCCGGTCGGCGGGGACGCGCAAGAGGAAGCGAGCCTCGTAAGGCCACATCTGGTGGGCCAGGCGGTTCTCCACCCAGGCGGCGACGTCGGAGCCGGGCGGTTCGCGCGGCGTGAAGCGGGGGCCGTTCGGGGTGCGCAGGCTGATCCGGTCGGCTCGGTAGGTGCGCCAGTCCCGCCGGTCGACGTCCCAGGCGACCAGGTACCAGCGGTTGCCCTTGCTGACGAGGCTGTGCGGCTCGGCCTTCCTGAGCGCCTGCTCGCCCTGATGGTCGGTGTAGTCGAAGCTGTGTCTACTGGCCGAGCTCCGCTCGGCGTGCTGCGATGGATGTCCTCGCTTCGCTGCGGATCCATCGCAGCTCTTCATGATCGCGGCAGGCGGAGGCCACGCGGGTGAGCACGCCGGCGTCCACGGTGGGGCCGTCCCGGTTGATCCGCACGGTGTGCGTCTGCAGCGTGTTGACGCGGAGGCGCAGGCGGGCCGGCAGGACCTGTTCGAGCTTGGAGAGGGCACGCAGGGAGGTCTCCTCGATGCCGGTCACGGTGCCGTTCGCGGCGGTACGCAACCCCACCGCGACCGCGACGGCCTCGTCATCGTCGAGCAGCAGCGGCGGCAGTTCGGCGCCGGCGCCCAGGCGGTAGCCGCCGGAGACGCCGGGCGTGGAGTGGACGGGGTAGCCGAGGGTGCGCAGCCGGTCGATGTCGCGGCGTACCGTGCGCGGGGCCACGCCAAGCCGCTGGGCCAGGTCGGCGCTGGGCCAGTCGCGCCGGGTCTGCAGGAGGGACAGCAGGCGCAGCAGTCTCGCCGAGGTGTTCAGCACGCTCGCCATTGTGGCCCGAATATGGCCGCAATCGGTCCTAGCGTGGCGAGCATGGACGCATTCGTCATCGACATACCGCAGGCCCGGCTGGACGATCTCCGTGCGCGCCTGAGCCGGACGCGCTCGAGGGGGTGGGGTGGTCGTACGGGGTGCCGCCGCAGGCGGTCCGCGAGCTGGCGGACTTCTGGCTCGAGGCGTATGCGTGGCGTGAGCACGAGGCCCGGCTGAAGGTCCTGCCGCAGTACACGACCGAGATCGACGGGCAGCGCGTCCACTTCGCGTACGTGCGATCGGCCCGGAAGGATGCGCTGCCGCTGCTGCTCACGCACGGCTGGCCCAGTTCGTTCGCGGATTTCTCGTCCGTGGCCGAGCCGCTCAGCCACGACTTCCACCTGGTGATCCCGTCGATTCCGGGTTTCGCGTTCTCCGGGCCCCCGCGCGAGACGGGCTGGGGCGTGCGGCGGATCGCCGCCGCCTGGGCCGAGCTGATGAGCCGGCTCGGCTACGCCCGGTTCGGCGTGCAAGGCGGCGACTTCGGCTCGCTCATCTCGGCCGCGGTCGGCCGGGCGGCGCCCGGCCGGGTGGTGGGCGTGCACCTGAACGCGTCGGTCACGGCGTTCCCCACCGACGACCTGTCCGGGCTGACCGAGGAGGAGAAGGCACGGGCCGGCCGGGTCGAGACGTGGCAGGAGGTCTCCGGCTACGCCGTGATCCAGGGCACCCGGCCGCAGACCCTCGCCTACGCCCTGGTCGACTCGCCGGCCGGGCAGCTCGCCTGGAACCTGGACGCGTTCGCCTCCTGGGGCCAGGACGTCGGCGGGCTGTCACCCGACGATATCCTGACCAACGTGTCCCTCTACTGGTTCACCGGCACGGCGGGCTCGTCAGGCCGCCTGTACCGGGAGAGCGCGCCCGACTGGGCGCCGCCCGACGAGCCCGACAAGACGCCGACCGGCATCGCGGTCTTCCCCGGCGACAGCACCGTGAGGCGCTACGCCGAGCAGGTCCACAACGTGGTGCACTGGTCGGAGTTCGCCACCGGCGGCCACCATGCCGCGCTGCAGGCCCCCGCGCTGCTGGCGGACGACATCAGGGCATTCTTCGCCGCCCTCTAGGCCTGCTCCTCCGCCTTCTAGGCCTGCATGATGCAGAAGGGGTGGCCTTCGGGGTCGAGGAGGACGGTCCAGGAGTCGCCGCCCGGCTGGAAGCCGGGGACGGTGGCGCCCAGCGCGGTCAGCTCCTTCTTGGCGGTCTCGACGTCGGGGACCTTGAATTCCAGGTGCACGTGCTTGCCCTCGTTGGGCCAGCCCGGTCCCTGGTAGCCGTCGATCCGCTGGAACCCGATCGAGACCGGGCCGCCTTCGAGACCGGCGAAGTCGGCGTCGCCGTCGGTGACACGCCATCCGGTCGCCTTGGCGTAGAAGGCCGCCAGGGCCGTCGGGTCGGCGCAGTCGATGACTATGGAGGTCAATGTCGTCGTGGTCATGAGGCCAGCGTGCCGGTGTCGGGTCGGCCGGGTCTTGAACATCCTTGCGCGCCGGGATTTGTCGGAGGGGCGGCGTAGCGTTCGTCGCGTGCGTTCCTCCGTGCTTCTCGCTACCGGGCCCGGATTCACCCTCGACGCGGTGACCTGCGTCGAGGACCACCGAGGCTGGTCGGCCGCGGAGGTGAACGACCGATATCGGGTGGTGCTGGTGCGCCGCGGCACGTTCCGGCGCAAGGCCGACGGCCGGAGCGTGGTCGCCGACCCGACCATGGCCTACCTCGGGGTGCCGGGTGAGGAGGAGCACTTCGCCCATCCGGCGGGCGGCGACGTGTGCACCTCGCTGTCGCTGTCGCCCCGCCTGTGGCGGGTGCTCGCCGGCGAGGGCGCCCGTACGGCACGCTCGACCATCTACGTGGACGCCCGCCTCGACCTCGCCCACCGCCGTGTGCTCGCGGCCGCGCGCAGTTGCGACACCGACTTCGCGGTGGCCGAGTCGCTGCTGCCGCTGATCGGCGCCGCCCTCGCGCAGGCTGCCGACCGCTCCCCGAAGGCCGCCATCCACCGCCCATCTGCCACCGCCGGCCGGCCAGGGGCCGTCGCCGGCCGGCCAGGGGCCGTCGCCGGCCGTCCAGGGCATGCCACCACGCGCACGAGCGCCGCCATCGTCGGCGCCGCCCGCGAGGCCATCACGGCCGGGCACCCGGCGGCGGGCGGGTTGCTGTCGCTGGCCGAGTTCCTGGAGGTGTCGCCTTACCAGCTCAGCCGGGCCTTCACCCGCGAGCTCGGCATCTCGCTGACCCACTACCGCAACCGGGTCCGCGTGGGGCGGGCGCTCGACCGGCTGGAAAACGGCGAGCCGGGCCTGGCCGTGCTCGCCGCCGACCTGGGGTTCGCCGACCAGGCGCACCTGACCCGCACGATCCGCCGCCATGTCGGCCACACCCCCACGGCCCTGCGCCGCCTGCTCGCGTCACGAAATCCGTGACCGGGTGGATTTCCGCCCGGCGCGGGCCATAAGCTCCCCCAATGCGCGATCTAGGTGAGGACCCCCAGCCTGCCCGGGGTGCGGTACGCGAGATCCACGTGCTCAACGGCCCCGCCACCCTGGCCTACTCCCCCGACCTCGACGGCCTGGCCGACCCCGGGGAGATCGTCTGGGCCTGGGTGCCGTACGAGGAGGACCCGTCTCGGGGCAAGGACCGGCCTCTGCTGGTCGTGGGCCGCACTGGGCGCAGGTTGCTGGGCATGATGTTGTCCAGCAAGGGCGACGACGGGCCCGAGTGGCTGTCGCTCGGCGCGTGGGGGCGCGACGGCCGGGCGTCGTACGTACGGCTGGACCGGGTTTTCGTGCTGGACGAGGACGACATCCGGCGGGAGGGCGCGGTGCTGGATGCCGACCGCTTCGCCCGGGTCGCGGCCCGGCTCATGAAGACGCACGGCTGGGGCGCCGGCCGGTAACGGCCGGC
Organism: Nonomuraea sp. 10N515B; assembly: GCF_052245915.1. Taxonomy (NCBI): domain Bacteria; kingdom Bacillati; phylum Actinomycetota; class Actinomycetes; order Streptosporangiales; family Streptosporangiaceae; genus Nonomuraea; species Nonomuraea sp. 10N515B. Next base: position 9,398 of record NZ_JBQQBQ010000064.1, on the reverse strand, counting down.
GGGAGCGACACGTCGCCACGGCCGTCTGCCAGTAATGGCCGGCAGGACGGGCACGTCGGCACAGCCACCTGCCGGTAACGGCCAGCCGGACGGGCACGTCGGCAAGGTCACCGGCCGGGCCCGCCGCCGCTGAGGAGTTCGGCAGGCACGATCAGGGCTTGGGCGCGCCCGGCGGGGAAGGCCCAGACGTGCTTGCCGGCCGCGATCACCAGCGCGAGCGGCGCCCGCAGCCCGAGCCTGATCACGCGCAGCGCGGCGCCGGCGGCCGGGGCCAGCGCGAACAGGTCACGTCCTCCTCCCGCCAGGACCCCGTTGGCGCAGACGAGGAACGGCACCGGCTCGTCCGGCGCGCCCACGAGCCGCCTCGGCTCGCCCGACCAGGCCGAGACGCGCAGCAACCCGCCCCGCACGCTGATCCACAGGGAGCCGGCGCACACGGCCATGCCGCCGCGCTCGCGCCGCCCCAGGTCGATCTCCCTGGGACCACCCCGCAGCAGGGTGTCCCGTGTCGAGGTCCACCACAGCCGCCCGCCCTCCACGGCGCACGCGTCCAGGCCGGGCAGTTCCACCGGCTCCCCTAACCGGCCCGGTCCGGCCAGTCTGCGCGCCTGTCCGGCGGCGACGGCCCAGATCTCCCCGCCGCCGGCGAGCACCCGGCCGTCGAAGCGCGCGCTGGCCAAGGGCACGCCGGCCGGATCCAGCCAGTACACCCGGTGGCCCGCGGTCCCGGCCAGCGTCCCCTGCAGCGTGCCCTCGGTCGCCGCCGTCCCCGCGAACGTCCTGGGCACCATCACCGTCTCCGGCAACATTCCCGGCAAACCCGGCGTGCCGGCCACCGTCCCCGGCACCGCCGCCAGAGAGAGGAGCTCCGGCGGGCGTCCCCTCGTGTGACCGCCGCTCTCCGGACGGCGCAGCAGCGTGCCGGACGTCGTGTAGGCCCGTACTCCGTCGGTGCCCGCGCACCACACGGTCGTTCCATCCGATGCGGCCGCCCGGATGGGGCGCGGCAGGTCGATCTTCGTGAGGGAGAGCTCCATGCGCTGATCCTTACCCGGGACCGCGGCCTCCCCTCAGCCCGCCGTGGCGCCGCACGGGGAGGTGGCCCCGCCGTCAGGCCGGCCTACGAGACACGGGCGCACGCAGGTGGGCGGAGCCCGGCCGGCGCCCCTCCAGAGAACGCATGCGCGCGACAAGCGGCGGCCCGGTCATCGGCCCAGGTCACCCGGGCTGCGATCATTGGGCTCATGCGTGTTGTGGTGATCGGAAGCGGCATCGTCGGAGCGGGCGCGGCCTACTACCTGAGCGGCCGGGGCGCGGACGTGACGGTGGTGGACGGCGGCTACCAGGGTGAGGCGACGCAGGCGGGGGCGGGCATCGTGTGCCCGTGGGTGGACCATCCCGAGGACGACGACTGGTACAGGCTCACCCGCGAGGGCGCCCGTCACTACCCGGACCTGGTGGAGGGGCTGGGCGAGGACATCGGGTACGCCAAGGTCGGCGCGCTGCTGGTGGCGGAGGACCCGGCGGACCTGGAGCCGGTGCGCGCCTTGCTGCGCCGCCGCCGTCCGGACGCGCCGGAGATGGGCGAGGTCACGGACGTGGCGGACCCGGCCGAGCTGTTCCCGCCACTGTCGGACACCCTGAGCGCGCTCCTGGTGCCGGGCGCGGCCCGCGTGGACGGCTGTTCGGTACGCGACGCGCTGCTCAACGCCGCCATCGCCAGGGGCGCCGAGGTGCGTACGGGCGCCGCGCGGCTCACCCCGGACGGCGAGGTGATCGTGCACGCTCTGACCGGCCCGCCCCCGACCGAGCCGTGGCGCCCGGCCGCGCCGTCCCCGCCCGCGGAGCCGCAGGGTGAGGTGAGCGGCGAGACCACGTCCTGGCGGCAGGCCGCGCCGCTCGTCCCTTCCGCCCCGCCGCCCGCGACCATGGGGTCGGCCCGCCGGTTCGCCGGCGGGGGCGTTCCGCTCGAGGCCGACATGGTGATCGTCGCGGCCGGGGCGTGGACGGGCGAGGTGTGCCGGCCGCTGGGCGTGGAGCTGCCGGTGTTCCCGAGGCGGGGGCAGATTCTGCACGTGACGCTGGAGGGGATCGACACGGCGTGGTGGCCGATCGTGTTGCCCAGCGCCGGCCCGTACCTGCTGGGGTTCGCCGACTCGCGGGTGCTGATCGGCGCGACCGTGGAGGACGTGGGGTTCGCGCCGCGCGTGACGATGGGCGGCCTGGATGAGCTGATCGAGGCGGGGCTGCGGGTGGCGCCCGGGTTGTTCGGGGCGTCGGTGACGGAGACGCGGGTGGGCCTGCGCCCGGTGTACGCGCCGGGCCCGGCCCTGATCGGCCCGCTGACCGACCGCGTGGTGGTGGCGACCGGCCTGTCCGCGTACGGGCTCACGGCAGGCCCGCTCACCGGCAGGATCGCCGCCGCGCTGGCCCTCGGCGAAGAGCCGCCCCTGGACGTCACGCCCTACGCGCCGCCCACCGCGTGAGCGAGAAGGGCTCCAGGACCCGCGCGGTCCGCCGGCAAGCACCAGCGGAGCCAGCTGCGAATGTGACCTGAATCACACTTCCTCTCGCTTCACAAGCATGTAACCGATTACATACCCTCATGTAACCGATTACATGGAGGTCAGGTGGCTCGCATCAAGGATGTCGCCGCGCAGGCGGGCGTCTCCGTCGCGACCGTGTCCCGGGTGCTCAACGACAACCCCTCGGTCACCGAGGAGACGCGCAACCGGGTCCACGACGCGATGGCCGCGCTGAACTACCGGCCCAACGCCGTCGCCCGGTCCCTGCGCACCGAGGCCACCAGGACACTCGGGCTGATCATCGGCGACATCCTCAACCCGTTCTTCTCCGAGCTGGCGCGGGCCGTGGAGGACGAGGCCCGCGAGGCCGGCTACACCGTGATCATGGGCAACGCCGACGAGCGTCCCGACCAGCAGGACCACTACGTGCGCACCCTGATGGAACAGCGGGTGGACGGGTTGCTGATCTGCCCTACCGCCGAGGTGACGCCCCTGGTGGAGGAGGTCAGCCTGGGGGAGCGGCCGCTGGTCTTCCTCGACCGGACGCTCAGCGGCGTGGAGGTGCCGTCGGTGCGGGCCGACGGCAGCACCGCCATCGCCGAGCTGGTCGCCCACCTGCGCGGCCTCGGGCACCGGCGGATCGCGTTCGTCTCCGGGCCGAGCACCCTGTCCACCGGGCGCGAGCGGACGGAGGCCTTCCTGCGGGCGGCGGCCGAGCACGGTCTGGAGGTTCCCGAGGAGTACGTGCGCGTCGGCGACTTCCGCGCCGGCAGCGGCCGGCGGATCACCGCCGAACTCCTCGACCTGGCCGAACCACCGCAGGCGATCTTCCTGGGCGACAACCTCATGACCCTCGGCGCGCTCGACGAGGTCCGCGAGCGCGGCCTGGACATCCCCGGCGACGTCGCGCTGGCCTCGTTCGACGACGTGCCGTGGTTCAACCACATCAATCCCCGCATCACCGCGATCAGCCAGCCCACCGCCGAGCTGGGCCGGCGCGCGGTCAGGTTGATCCTCGACGCGCTGCACGGCCGGCCCACCGACTCGGTCGTGCTGCCCGCGACGCTCGTGGTCCGCGAGTCGTGCGGAGAGACAGGCCCAGGCAAGGAGGACGGCTCGTGAGTCAGGCACGGGAGATCCTGCGCGTGGAGGGACTCGGCAAGAGGTTCCCCGGCGTGGTGGCGCTCGACGGCGTCGACTTCGACCTGCGCGAGGGCGAGGTGCACGTCCTGCTCGGCGAGAACGGCGCCGGCAAGAGCACGCTCATCAAGATGTTGTCCGGCGCTTACCAGCCCGGCAGCGGCCGCATCCTCCTCGACGGCGAGCCGGTCGCCATCCGGACCGCCGCCGACGCCCAGCGGCTCGGCATCGCCACGATCTACCAGGAATTCAACCTGGTCCCCCAGCTGACGGTGGGCGAGAACCTCGCCCTGGGCCGCCCGCCGCGCCGCTTCGGGTTCGTCGACACGCGGCGCATGCACGAGCAGGCCCGCGGCCTGCTCGACCGGGTGGGCATCGACGTCGACCCGCGCACCCGCGTCGCCGACCTGGGCATAGCGCAGATGCAGATGGTCGAGATCGCCAAGGCGCTCGCGCTGAACGCCCGCGTCCTCATCATGGACGAGCCCACCGCCGTGCTCACCACCAGTGAGGTGCAGCGCCTGTTCGGCCTGGTCGGGCAGCTGCGCGAGCGGGGCGTCGCCGTGGTGTTCATCACCCACCACCTGGAGGAGATCGCGCAGATCGGCGACCGGGTGACCGTGCTGCGCGACGGCCGCTCCGTGGCGCAGGTGCCCGCAGGCACGCCCGAGGAGGAGCTGATCCGGCTCATGGTCGGCCGGCCCATCGACCAGCAGTACCCGCGCCAGGTCGCCGCGGCCGGCGAGCCCCTGCTGCAGGTGCGCGACCTGAGCCGGGCCGGCGCGTTCTCCGGCGTGTCGTTCGAGGTGCGCGCCGGCGAGGTCGTCGGCCTGGCCGGGCTGGTCGGCGCGGGCCGCACCGAGGTGGTCCGGGCGGTGTTCGGCGCCGACGCCTACGACTCGGGCGAGGTGCTGGTACGCGGCCGGCGGCTGCCCGGCGGCGACGTGCGCGCCGCCATGGAGGCCGGGCTCGGACTGGTCCCCGAGGACCGCAAGGGCCAGGGGCTCGTCCTGGGCGCCGACATCGCCGAGAACCTGGGCCTGGTCACCCTGCGCGGCGCCACCCGCGGCGGATTCGTCGACCGGGCCGGGCAGCGCGAGGCCGCCGCGCGGGTGGCCACCCAGCTCGGCGTGCGGATGAGCCACCTCGGCCAGGAGGTGCGCACCCTGTCGGGCGGGAACCAGCAGAAGATCGTGATCGGCAAGTGGCTGCTCGCCGACGCCAACGTACTCATTCTCGACGAGCCAACGCGCGGCATCGACGTCGGTGCCAAGGTCGAGATCTACCAGTTGATCAATTCGCTCACCGCCTCCGGCCACGCGGTCCTCATGATCTCCAGTGATCTGCCCGAGATCCTCGGGATGAGCGACCGCATCCTCGTCATGGCCAGAGGCAGGCTCGTCGGCGAGCTGGAGGCCGCCGAAGCGACCCAGGACTCCGTGATGGCGCTGGCCGTCACCGAGGTGGAGGATGCCCGTGTCCACTAACGTGCTGGCCGGACGGCCGGCGGCCAGGAGCCTGCTGGCCGAGAACGGCTCGCTCGCGGCGCTCGTCGTGCTCATCGTGGCGCTGTCGTTGCTGTCCGGCGACTTTCTGACCGTGACGAACCTGCTGAACGTGGGCGTCCAGGCGGCGGTCACCGCTATTCTCGCCTTCGGCTCCACGTTCGTCATCATCACCGGCGGGATCGACCTGTCCGTCGGCGCCGTCGCCGCCCTCTCGGCGATCGTGCTGGCCTGGACGGCCGCCGACACCGGCCTGCCCTGGCCGCTGGCCACGCTCGTCGCCCTCGCCGTCGGTGTCGGGTGCGGGCTGGTCAACGCCGCGCTCATCGCGTACGGCAAGCTGCCGCCGTTCATCGCCACGCTCGCGATGCTGGGCGTGGCGCGGGGTCTGGCCCTGGTGGTCTCCCAGGGCAGCCCCATCGAGATGCCGGAGGCGGTCTCCCACCTCGGCGACACCGTCGGCGGTTACCTGCCGGTCCCCGTGCTGGTGATGACGCTCATGGGCGTGATCGCCGCCGTCGTGCTCAACCGCACCTACGCGGGCCGGGCAATGTACGCCATCGGCGGCAACGAAGAGGCCGCCCGGCTGTCCGGCATCGCCGTCAGCAGGCAGAAACTCGTCACCTACGCCCTGTCCGGCGCGTTCGCCGCGGTGGCCGGGATCGTCCTGGCCAGCAGGCTGGCCTCGGCCCAGCCGCAGGCCGCCTCAGGCTACGAGCTGGACGCGATCGCCGCCGTGGTCATCGGCGGGGCGAGCCTGTCGGGCGGCAAAGGCAGGGCGCTCGGCACGCTGGTCGGCGCGCTCATCCTGGCCGTGCTGCGCAACGGGCTGAACCTGCTGTCGGTCTCCGCCTTCTGGCAGCAGGTGGTCATCGGCGTGGTGATCGCCCTGGCCGTCCTGCTCGACACACTGCGCCGCCGAAGCGGCCGCTGACCCCACCGCACAACCAGCAAGAACAAAGTGAGGTACCACCCCATGCGCATCCACGCCCTCATCGCGGCGGGCGCCGCACTGACCCTCGGCCTGACCGCCTGCGGCTCGTCCGGCACGTCCTCCTCCGGCTCGCCGGCAACCGCCTCCGGCGGCGACGTCAAGATCGGCATGTCGATCTCCACCCTGAACAACCCCTACTTCGTGCAGCTGCGCGAGGGCGCCGAGGCCGAGGCCAAGAAGCTGGGCGTCACGCTGACCGTCACCGACGCGCAGAACGACGCCTCCCAGCAGGTGAACCAGGTGCAGAACTTCACCAGCCAGAACATGAAGGCGATCATCATCAACCCGGTCGACTCCGACGCCGCCGCGCCCGCGGTCAAGGTCGCGGAGCGTTCCAGCATTCCCGTGCTCGCCGTGGACCGCGGCGTCAACGGGGCCACGGTCGCCCAGACCGTCGCCTCCGACAACGTGGCCGGCGGCAAGCTGGCCGCGGAGCAGCTCGCCAAGGAGATCGGCGAGAAGGGCGAGGTCGTCGTTCTCCAGGGCGTGCCCGGCACCTCGGCCTCGCGCGACCGCGGCCAGGGCTTCACCGAGGGCATCAAGGCGTTCCCGAACATCAAGGTCGTCGCCCAGCAGCCGGCCGACTTCGACCGCACCAAGGGCCTGGACGTCATGACGAACCTGCTGCAGTCGCACCCCGGCGTCACCGGCGTGTTCGCCGAGAACGACGAGATGGCGCTCGGCGCGATCAAGGCGCTCGGCGCCAAGGCCGGCAAGGAGGTCAAGGTCGTCGGCTTCGACGGCACCCCGGACGGGCTGAAGGCGATCGAGGCCGGCACCCTGGCGGCCAGCATCGCCCAGCAGCCGGCCCTGCTCGGCCAGCAGTCCGTGCAGAACGCGGTCAAGGCCGCGGGCGGCGAGAAGCTGGAGGCCACCCTCAACGTGCCGGTGAAGGTCGCCACGAAGGACAACCTGTCCGAGTTCACCGGGGCATGAGCACGGTGGGTGAACAGGACGAAGGCCGGCCCCGCCACCCGTTCGACGTCGTGGTGGTGGGGTCGGCCAACGCCGACTTGATCGTCCGGGTGGAACGGCATCCCGCGCCGGGCGAGACCGTGCTCGGCTCGGAGCTCGCCGTCCACCCCGGAGGCAAGGGCGCCAACCAGGCCGTGGCCGCCGCGCGGCTCGGCGCGCGGGTGGCGCTGCTCGGCCGGGTCGGCGCCGACGGGCACGGGCGGCTGCTGCGCGAGTCGCTGGAACGTGACAGCATCGACCTCGCTCACCTGCACGACACGCCCGCCGCCAGCGGCATCGCCATGATCGCCGTCGGGCCGCAGGGCGACAACAGCATCATCGTCGCCCCCGGCGCCAACGCCCGGCTCACCGAAGCCGACGTGCTGGACGCGGCGCCGCTGCTGCGGTCGGCTCCGGTCGTGTCCCTGCAGCTGGAGATCCCGCTGCCGGCGGTGCTCGCCGCGGCCCGGCTGGCCCGCCGCGCGGTGCTCAACCTGTCGCCGGCCGCCCCGGTGCCGGACGAGCTGCTGGCGCTGTGCGATCCGCTGGTCGTCAACGAGCACGAGGCGGCCCTGCTGCTCGGCGTGCCCGGCGAGCCGGACCGGCAGGCCAAGAGCCTGCTGGCGCTCGGCCCCCGCTCGGTCGTCATCACGCTCGGCGCCGACGGGGCCGTGGTGGCCGAGGCCGGCGCCGTCCACGCGGTGCCCAGTCCCCCGGTGACGGCCGTGGACACGACCGGGGCCGGCGACGCGTTCACGGGGGCGCTGGCCTGGAGGCTGGCCGTGGGTGAGCCGCTCGCGGATGCCGCGGCGTTCGCCGCCAGGGTGGGCGCCGCGGCCGTGCGCAGAGCGGGGGCGCAGGATTCGTACCCGACGATGACGGAGGTGGAGGACCTGTGAAGCGCGGCGGCGTCATCAACGCGGCCCTGGCGGGAGCCCTGGCCCGGCTCGGGCACACCGACGAGCTGCTCATCTGCGACAGCGGCATGCCGCTGCCGGCCGGCGTGCCGGTGGTGGACCTGGCGTTCGTCGCGGGCATCCCGTCGTTCGCCGACGTGCTCGACGGCATCCTCGCCGAGATCGTCGTCGAGGGCGCCACGGCGGCCGAGGAGGTCCGCGGGGCCAACCCCGCCTGCGACGCGCTGCTCGGCGAGCGGCTGCCAGGGCTGGCGTACGTGCCGCACGAGCGGCTCAAGCAGCTCTCCGCCGGCAGCAAGCTGGTGGTGCGCACCGGTGAGGCGCGGCCGTACGCCAACGTCATCCTGCGCTGCGGCGTCGCCTTCTGACCGGGCTCCGGTGCGCTTCGACGAATGCGCGCCTCCTCTTGGTTGTCCGGCACGAATACGCCGACCGCACCATGGCATACCGTCGCCGGTGAACGTCCAGGAGGAAAGGCGGCAAGTTGATCGCGGTCAGGGAGCTCCATGAGATCGCGGAGTTCGAACGGGTCCTTGAGCTGTACGACGAGATCTGGCACTTCGGATCCGGCGACCCGCCCGTCACGCTGGAGCTGATGTGCGCGTTCGCGCACTCCGGCAACTACGTGGCGGGCGCCTTCGACGGTGACCGGCTCGTCGGCGGCTCGGTAGGCTTCTTCGCCGCGGGCGGCACGCTGCACTCCCACATCACCGGCACGACCGCACGGCAAGGCGTCGGGCTGGAGCTGAAGCTGCACCAGCGGCGCTGGGCCCTGGAACGCGGCCTGGAGTGCATCACCTGGACCTACGACCCTCTCGTACGCCGCAACGCCCACTTCAACCTGGCCAAACTCGGCGCCCGCCCCCAGGAGTACCTGCCCTGCTTCTACGGCGTCATGGACGACGCCATCAACCAGGGCGACGAGTCCGACCGCCTGCTCGCCTCCTGGCCGCTCACCGCACCGCACGTCGAAGCTCTCGCACGTCGCGAACCGTACGTCACAGCGGCGCCGGAGGACGCCGTCGTGGTGCTCGCGGACGAGGGCGGTCGCCCCGTCGTGGGGCGCGCGGACGGGGCGACGGTGCTGGTCGGCCTGCCCGCCGACATCGAGGCGTTGCGGCGGAGCGATCCGGGCACGGCCAAGGCGTGGCGGCACGCCGTTCGCGACGTGCTCGGCGGCCTGATGGCCGAAGGCGGTCAGGTGACCGGGTTCTGCGAGAAGTCCTTCTATGTAGTGGAGAGAGTGTGAAGATCACCGGGGTTGAGCTGCGGCGGATCGCGATGCCGCTGGTGGCGCCGTTCCGCACCTCGTTCGGCACCGAGACCGCCCGCGACGTCCTGCTGGTCAGGGTCGTGACGCCGG